>JANOJN010000221.1:0-15774 GCA_031418775.1 Acidimicrobiia bacterium | reverse complement strand
CCGAAATGAAACACCAGGGTCGTCTCGAGGCCACCATCGGTGAGGAACAGCGGCGCTCCCAGCTGGGGAAGATCCGCCCGGTTCGCCGTCGCCATGTCGACTCCAATCTGTTGGCCAGTCGCAGTTGTACCACGCGCCCGTCTCCCGCTGCGTTGCGGGGGCCTGACGCCGATCCTCCCCACCCGCTCCGGTACTCGCCCGTTGCTCCTTCGTCGCCGGGTCTCCGTTCCTCGGAGTGGGGCCCCATCGGCGCCACCCCTTCACTCCGCTGATTGGTCGTCACTCCGCTCCTCGGTTGCCCGTCTGGAGTCGGATCGCCGATCTGCAGCGGGCAGGGAAATCGGTAGACCCAGGAACCGATGAACGGCGGCAGGACCCCGCAACGCAGCGGGAACGAAGAACCCGCGCTCAGCCCCAGGTGAGCGGGGTGTCGTCGAAGTCGCCGTCGATCAGTCCCACGAGGAACGGGTTGGTGAGCCGTTCGCGGCCAATGGTCGTGGTCGGCCCGTGGCCGGGGAGGACGGCGACATCGTCGTTGAGGGGGAGAATCTTGTCGGCCATTGACTGCATGAGCGCGGGGAACGAGCCGCCGGCGAGATCGGTCCGGCCGATCGAACCGGCGAAGAGGTGATCGCCGCTGAACAGCAGGGGCGGGGCACCGTCCATGTCGAGTCGAAGGCACACGCTGCCCATGGTGTGACCGGGGGTGTAGAGGCAGGTGAACTTCATCCCGGCCCCCTTCACGACCTGACCGTCGTCGAGCTCCTCGATGAACTCGGGCGGGCTCACGTCGAGGTCGCCGAGCATGCGTCCGAACGATCCGCTGCTGCCTCGCGGATCGAGAAGCATGTGGCGGTCGTGGCGGTTGATGTGCACCGGGATCGGGTGGGCATGGGCCTTGACGACCTCTTTCACACCCCCGATGTGGTCGATGTGGCCGTGGGTGGAGAGCAGAGCCACGAGCTTGAGTCCGTGATGATGGATCCGCTCGAGCAAGCGGGTCGGGTCGGGCGGCGCGTCGATGAGGACGCATTCACCCCCCGGGCCGTCGGCGGCGACGATGTACGCGTTGGTCTCCGCCAGCCAGAGCGGTAGCTGCTCGATCAGGAACGACATGTGGGGTTCAAGGACCTCGGCGGCGGGACGTTCGCCGCGTGCTCAGGCGAGGTTCTGGGCGAAGAAGGCGAGGGTGCGCTCCTGAGCGACGTCGGACGACGGCTGGTCGAAGTCGGCGCGGTGGTCGCAATGGAAGCCGTGGTTGGCGTCGTAGCGGTACACGGTCGCGTCCGGCCATGCCGCGGCGACGGCATCGATGACGTCGGCGGGGATCCAGACGTCCTTCGTGCCGAAGTGACAGATGGTCGGGACCTTCGGGGCCACACCGCCCTTGACGAGATCGCCGACGCCGCCGCCGTAGTACGACACGGCGGCGTCCACGTCGAGGTTCGCCGCCGCCATGGCGGACACGGTGCCGCCGAAGCAGTAGCCGACGATGCCGACCTTGGCCACCCCACGGCTGCGCAGGTAGGCGATCGCCGCGCTGACATCGGCGGCGATCCCGGCGGGCTGGAGGGCCATCGCATAGTCGCGCCCCTCGGCGATGGTTTCCGCGGTGTACCCGATGCTCACGCCCCGCTTGACCCGGTCGAACATATGGGGAGCAACGGCGAGGTAGCCGGCGGCGGCGAAGCGATCGGTGTCCTCCTGGATGTGGGGGTTGACCCCGAAGATCTCCTGGATGACGACGATCCCAGCGGTCGGGGCGGTTGTCGGTTCCGCCACGTATGCGGCAAGTTCGTGTCCATCGGCGGCGGTGAGCGAGATCGTGGTCATGCCCTCCACTGTAGGGAACCGAACCGAACCATCCCACTTCGTGGACGGCGGCATCCCGGATGGCCCGCTTCCGACGGGCAGGTTCAAGGGGTGATCGCAACGGTGGTCGTTCTCAGCGCAAGGCTGCTTGCCTGAGAGAGGGGTAGTGATCTGGGATGCCGAGGCGGGCGATCTGCGATGTTCGCCGCCGCCCAGCCGGAAAGGTCACTCCCCGGGAAATCGATCATCTCATGAGCGCGTTGGCGATCGCCGCGACTTTCGGGTCCTCGAGGAGGGTCTCCAGCGGAACTGGAAGGGCGATCCGCCAGTTCGGCCACTCGTCGATAGTTCCCGGCATGTTCGGGCGCTCCTCGACGCCGAGGGCGTCGTCGAGGGTGGCGTTCAGGATGGCGCACGGGGCGTGGGCGAGGTCCCGGTACACACCGAGCACGACATCGTCGATGTCGACGGTCGGGTCGGACTCGTCGACGCCGGCCCGTTCAGCGATCGATGACCGAATCGCCTCGACGCCGGCGACATTCGGCGCGAGGTGGAGGTCGGTCTGGGCTTGAAGGTCGCTTCCGGTCCAGATGCCGGGGATCGTCGGAAGGTCATGAGTGGTGAAGGCGGCGAGCACGTCGGGGCGAAGGTCGGCGGCGGGTCCCGTCTCGAACTGGAGGAGCTGGTAGCCGAAGATCTTCGCGTTTGCGAGTTCTTCTCGCACATACGGCTCGACCGTCCCGAGGTCCTCGCCGACCACGTAAGCGCCGGCGCGGTGGGACTCGAGGGCGACAATGGCCAGAAGATCGCGGAACGGTAGGTACACATAGCAGCCGTCAATCGGTGAACATCCGTCGGGGATCCAGTACAAGCGGAAAAGTCCCATCACATGATCCATGCGGAGGGCCCCGGCTCCGCTGAACGCAGCGCGAACGGTCTGCACGAACGGTTCGTACGCCAGCTCCCGGAGGCCCCAGGGGTGAAACGGGGGTAGGCCCCAGTTCTGACCGAGTTGGTTGAAGTCGTCGGGCGGTGCGCCGACAGACATGTCGAGACAGAACGCAGTTGGGTTGACCCACGCGTCTGCGCCGGCGCGGTCGCAGCCGATGGCGAGGTCGGTCATCACATCGAAGCGACCGCTGCCGACCCGTCCGGCGTTTCGTAACTGCGAGTCGAGCAGCCATTGGACCCAGAGATGGAACCGCACGCGATCGTTTTCGTGAGCGAACTCGGCGACCTCGATCGATGTGGAATCCCGGAGTGCGCTCGGCCATTCACGCCAGTCGCCACCATGAAGTTCCACGAGCGCAAAGAACGTGGCGATGGGCTTCAAGGCACTCGATCGTTCAGCGACGAAGCGATCGAACGCCTGCTGGGTTTCGCTTCCGGCGGTTCCGAAACCTGCCCACAGCTTCGTAAGTGCGCGGATCTTCGCGGCGTAGACCGTGTCACGGTCGATGCGGCGGTCAGCATTGAGTGCCCGTGCCATGGCCGCGAGAGCTCGCAGCTCATCATCGGCGTGTTCCCAACCGGGAACCTCCTCGATGCAGAGGTGCAAAGGGCTCTTGGCGATACGGCTGGTCGGAAAGTACGGGCTCGGTTGCGGTGACGCGACCGGCGAAGGTGCGTGGAGCGGATTGATCAGGACCATTGACGAACCGTGCCGGGAGCTCCACTCATTGAGCCGGCGAAGGTCCCGGAAGTCGCCGAAGCCCCAACTTTGGGTGGAACGCGTGGCGTAGAGCTGGACAGCCCAGCCCCAGGTGTGGAGTTCGGGGTCGACATGGCATGCACCGGGGCTCACGATGAGCCGCTTGGCCGTGCCTCCGCCTGCCGGCGTGGCGGTGTGATAGCCGAGACCGAGCGCCGCATGATCCACCGCGGCGCCTGCGGACACGGTCATGGCGGATCCGTCCTCATGTCGGATCTCCGTGTCCGTTGACGCGCAGAAGCTCTCGTCGGGAAGGATGACCTCGACTGCTGCCGATGGGGCCGGTCCACCAGAACCGTCCTCGGGCGCAGTCATTGCCCGGTGGATCGCCCGACGGACCTCCGGTGCGGCCGCGTGGAATGTCTCGTCACTGTCCGTGTAGCCGAATGACACACCCCAGAGATCCGCTTTCACGGGCTCGACGGTAGCCAAGGCTGACGGCGGTCGCAGCCGACTCGCTCAGGAGTTCGCTCTGCCTGCGCGGCGCGCCGTGCAGATCGGCGCGCCAGACTCATGGGCGTGCTTCTCACCGCAGGTCCCTGTTCCGCCGAGATCGATCTGGCCGCCGGTGCCAGGCTGTCGAGTCTGCGGGTACACGGTCTCGAGCTGCTCGAGCAGAGGACGAACGGCAACCATCCGTTCGGTTGGGGTTCCTACGTGATGGTGCCGTTCGCCGGGAGGATTCGCCACGGCGAGTTCACGTTCGACGGCCAGTCGTACACGATGCCCGCAAACATGGGACCCCACGCGATTCACGGCACCTCCTTCGATCGCCCATGGGAACTGCTCGCGGGCTCGCACGACTGGGCCCTGCTCGGCACCCGCATCGGCGGTGAGCTCACCCCGCCGTGGCCCTTCGCCGCGACGGTCACCCACTTGATCAGCCTGTCCGCTTCTGGCTTGACCCAGGTGCTCGGTGTTGTCCCGAGTAACGACGCGATGCCGGTTACGTTCGGTTGGCACCCGTGGTTCCGCCGTCGTCTCGAACGCGGTGGTGCTCTCGAACTCGACCCGGACATGTCGCAGGCGTCGAGGATCCAGCGGGATGCGGAGGGGATCAGCACGGGCGAGCTCGTCGAACCGGGCCCGCGTCCCTGGGACGACTGCTTCGTCGACGTCGGGCCGATCGTGCTCCGGTGGCCGGGCGCCGTCGAGGTGGAGGTCTTCCACGACGCGCCGTGCGTCGTGATGTACGACCCGCCGCACGCCATCTGCGTCGAACCGCAATCCGGTCCCCCCGATGCGTTCACGATCGACCCGGCCGGGTCCCGGGTCGAAGCCGGTGAGCTCGCTGAGCTGACCGTGAGCTGGCGGTGGACGCTCGCCTCAAGGCCCTGACGCGACGCTTCAGCTCTCGGAAGGGCGGTCCGATCGCAGTTTCGTGGGCCAGCTGGCTTGCATGAGCCGGGAAACACCGGCTTTTCCGGGCCGAGCTGGCCCGAGCGAGGGAGCTGGCCCACCGGTGTTGTGGTCGGGGCGATCACCGGGCGACCAGAGGGCAGGAATCGACCGTCGTCGGGCGACGAACGGTCTTAGGCTGACGGCGTGCGGTGGCTGATCGAACGTCGTCTGCGGACCCTCACCGACGGAGTTCGCCGGGCGCTGGACGAGCTCCGCCAGATCGACGCCGAGCTGGAGCAGGTCGGCGAGGAGGCCGAGCAGGCTCGGATCCGGGCGCTCGTGGCCGATAATGCCCAGGCCACCCTTGACGGGTTCCACGCCCAGCGGAGTGCAGACACGCTCGTCTCGGCACGCGCGTCTGTCGAGAAGCGCCTGGCCAGACTCCGGGCCCAGCAGGACGAACTCCTCGACAAGCTGGGCAGCGCATGAGCGGCAGCGCTCCCTCGCCCCTGCGCATCGTGGTCGCCGAGGATGAGGCGATCATCCGTCTCGATCTCGTCGAAATGCTTCGGGAGGAAGGCTACGACGTCGTCGGGGAGGCGTACCGGGGCGACGACGCCATCGATGTGGTGCGCGCCACGAAGCCGGACCTTGCGCTGTTCGATGTGAAGATGCCCGGCCTCGACGGGATCAGTGCGGCGCGGACTCTGGCGGCGGCCGGGGAGTGCGGCGTAGTGATCCTCACGGCCTTCTCGCAGCGGGAGCTGATCGCCGAGGCCACGGACGCGGGCGTGCTCGGGTACCTGCTCAAGCCGTTCCAGAAAGCCGAGCTCGTCGCGTCTATCGAGGTGTGCGCCCAGCGCCAGCGGGAGCGGACCGCGCTCGCCGCCGAAGTCCGGTCACTGGAGGACCGCCTCGCTGCTCGGACGTTGATCGATCGGGCCAAGGCCAGGCTCATGGTCGAGGGGATGGACGAGGCGTCGGCGTTTGCCACGATTCAGCGGCGCGCCATGGACCGGCGGACCTCCATGGGCGCCGTGGCGGCCGCCATCCTCGACGAAGCCTGACGCCAGGGTTCAAAGGCGCCCCGTCTCCCACCGCACGTGTGGGTGGTTGGTGCAAGGTTGTCCGGTTTGCGACGTCGTTTCGACGCCAACGCGGCGCCAACCAGCCACACACCGCGCGGCGGCGAGAGCGTTGGGGCGGCCGTAGGCTGCGGCGATGGGCCGAAAGATCATGCTGCTCGACGGGAACTCGCTCACCTATCGGGCCTTCTTCGCTCTTCCGGCCGACATGGCCACCGCATCCGGGCAGGTCACCAATGCCGTGTTCGGCTTCACGTCGATGCTGCAATACATGCTCAACGAGCATCGGCCCGATGCCATCGTGGCCACCTTCGATCGACCGGAGCCGACATTCCGCCACGAATCGATCCCCGACTACAAGGCGGGCCGCGCCGAGACCCCGGACATCCTCCGTCAGCAGATGGGTCTCGTCCGTCGCGTCGTCGAAGTGCTCGATGTCCCGCTGCTCGAAGTGGTCGGGTTCGAGGCCGACGACGTGCTTGCGACGCTGGCGACCCAGGGGTTTGCGCAGGGCGACGACATCATCGTGGTGACCGGCGACCGCGACAGCTACCAGTTGGTCCGTGATGCGAAGGAACCGGGGGAAGGCTCGATCCGCGTCCTGTACAACAAACGTGGGGTCAGCGACTACGCGCTCTACGACGAGCAGGGGATCATCGACCGCACCGGTGTCCACCCCACCAAGTACGACCAATATGCCGCTCTCCGGGGTGACCCTTCGGACAACCTCCCGGGCGTTCCGGGCGTAGGGGAGAAGACGGCGGCGAAGCTGATCAACGACTACGGCGACATCGACGGCATCTTCGCCAACCTCGACAAGACGACCCCGAAGCTCCGCCAGAACCTGATCGATCACGAAGCGATCGTGCGCCGTAACGCCACGGCCACCCCGTTGATCCGCGACGTTCCCGGCGTGTCGATCGACATCGCGACAACGCCGAAGCCGAACCTGGCGGCCGCCCGGGAGCTCTTCAAGACGCTGGAGTTCCGCGCCCTGAGCGAGCGTGTGCTCGATGCGTTCGCGCTGTCGTTCGGCGGGCCGGGCGGTTCAGCGGGCGCGGAGGCGGAGTCCGTGTACGGCTATCTCGATGTCGTCGTCGAGATACTGACGGTCGGCGAGCGCATCGATCTTCCGACAGAGGTGCACGTGGGCCTTGACGGGCGTTGGGCCGGGACTCCGGGACGATCAGCGCTGCTCGGCCTGGCGTGGGCCAACGAGGAACGGGTTGTCTACGCATCGGTCGATGTCCTTCAGCACGGCGGCGGAGCCGGGCTGGCCGCGCTCGCCGGTGCCTTCGCCTCACCGACGCTGTGGGTGCACGGTCACCGTCTGAAGGAGCTCCTTCGTTCCCTCCACGACCTCGGCATGGAGCTCGGTTCGCTACGCGCGCTTGGTATCGACACCGCGGTCGCGGGGTATCTCCTCGATCCTGCGGAGAACGTCTACGACCTCGACGAGTTGGCCCGGCAATACGCCGGCCTCGATCTACGAGGCGCCGACGCCCCACCGCTCGGTCAGCTCGACTTCGGCGGCGATGTCGAGTCGCCGGCAGTCGCGGTGGGCCGTCGGGCGCTCGCCGTGGTGCGGCTCACGCCGCCGTTGCTCGCCGCGCTCAGCGCCCGCGGGTTGGCGAAGCTCTACGACGAGATCGAGCGTCCGTTGATCGGCGTGCTGGCCCGTATGGAGATTGCTGGCGTCCGGGTCGACACGACGTATCTCAAGGAACTCTCGCAGTCGCTCACCGCCCAGGCGCACGAGCTCGAGGAGAAGGTGCAGGAACTGGCGGGACGCCGCTTCACCGTGAACTCCGTCCCTCAGCTTCGCACGGTGCTCTTCGACGAGCTCGGCTTGAAGACCGACAAGAAGACCAAGACCGGCTATTCCACCGACGCGCAGGCGCTGGAGAAGGTGCGTGATCAGCATCCCATCGTCGACGCGCTCCTGCGCTATCGCGAGGTCGAGAAGCTGCGCTCGACGTATGGCGAGAACCTGTTGGCGGAAGTCGCAAGCGACGGGCGGATCCACGCCACGTTCAATCAGACCGTGGCCCGTACCGGACGATTGTCCAGCGATCAGCCGAACCTCCACAACATCCCGATCCGGTCCGAAGAGGGACGCCAGTTCCGCCGCGCCTTCATCCCCGCCGACGGCTGCGAGTTCCTCGTCGCCGACTACAACCAGATCGAGTTGCGGGTCATCGCCCATCTCGCCCAGGACCCCGGGCTGATCACCGCGTTCACCACCGGCGCCGATGTGCACACCGAAACGGCGAAACGGATCTTCTCCGTCGAGGCCGACGAGGTCAGCGTGGCGATGCGCTCGAAGGCGAAGATGGTTTCCTACGGCCTCGCCTACGGCATGGAGTCCTATGGGCTCGCCCAGCGACTCGGCGTGCCGGTGGCCGAGGCCACAGAGATCCTCAACGCGTACTTCGTGGCGTTTCCGAACGTGCGGTCCTACATGGACGCCGCCGTCGTCGAGGCCCGCAACAAGGGTTACACCGAGACACTCTTCGGACGTCGCCGCCAGATCCCGGAGCTCCAGAATCCGAACTTCCGCATCCGTCAGATGGGGGAGCGACAGGCGATGAACGCGGGCATCCAGGGGCTCGCCGCCGACATCTTCAAAGTGGCGTTGGTCCGTCTCGATGCCGCGCTCCGCGAAGCAAGCCGCGACAGTCAGATCATCCTGCAGGTCCACGACGAGGTCATCCTCGAAGTGCCCCAACACGAACGCGATGAAGTACGCGCGCTGACGATCTCGACCATGCGCGACGCCGCCGAACTTTCCGTCCCTCTGGAAGTCAACATTGCCTGGGGCCCCACGTGGGCCGACGCCAAGGGCTGAACCGGGCTGTGACATGCGGTGGATGCTGCCGGTCGCCCTGGGAGCGACTGAGCGCGACAGGTCCCGCCAAAGCCTGACCCGGAGGGGCGGCCGGAAACCACTCGACCAGCTTCGTACAGTTCTGTACACTTCTGTACGGTATGTCGACCGTCTCCGTCACCGAAGCCCGGGCCACGCTTCCCGACATCATCGAGCGCGTTCTCGCGGGCGAGGAAGTCACCTTGACACGCCACGGGGACCCGGTTGCGGTGCTCGTTCGCCCGGACAACCTGCGCGTCCGCCGTGGTGAGGAGACGGCCCGTCGAGCGGCTGAGCTCCACGCAATGCTGGAGGCGGCTCGAAGTAGCCCGCCCCCGGGGGGCGCGGGAATCAGTGCCGAACGTGCCGAGGAACTCGTCGCGCATGTGCAGTGGAGTCGCGGTGAGCGTTGGGAAGACTGACGGTTGGACGGATTCGACGCTGACGTACTGATCTACGCAGCCCAGCCAACGCATGCGCTCGGTCGACGTGTTGCCGCACTGCTCGCCCGTCCGAGCGTTGACGGTCGACCCCTCGGAGTTGGCTCGGTCGTCCTGCTCCCCGAAGTTCTCTCCCGTCCACGTCGAGACGGGAGCATCGTCGAAACGGCGTCGCTGATTCGCTTGCTCGCACTTCTCGAACTGCGACCAGTGGATCTGACGACTGCCGAGATGGCCACCGAACTCGGTGCGGCATACCGACTTCGAGCTGCCGACGCCATCCACCTCGCCACCGCAGTACTCGCCGGTGCCGACCGTTTCATCACGAACAACCGCAGGGACTTCCCGCGATCGATCGAGGAGATCTCCGTCGTGCACCCCGACGAGTTGCCGGGCTGAGACATGTCGCGATGGGTCGCTCCTGAAGCGACTGAGCGCGACAGGTCCCGACTTGTGCCGACCGGCGACCTTCGTCAGCGCTTCTCGGCCACCAGCAGGAATTGCTTGCCGAAGAAGCGCCATGCGATCGGGAGGCGGCAGTAGAGCGAGATGAGCTTCGGTGAGACCTGTCGGTGGCTCTCCATCGAATATGGGAGGAGCCGATCGACACACTCGATCACATGGAAGCCGCGCAGTTCCATCGCTTCCTTCAGCGAGCGCTCCGTCAGCGGAAGGCGATGGTCGAGGAAGTCCCAGTACTCCTTGAGGCAGTACCGCATGTTCGGTCCTATGGCGACGAGCCGCCCTCCGGGTCGAAGCGACTCGTGGGCCTGGGCAAGCACGTCCAGAAGATCGGCGGCGGAGCCCAAGTGTTCGAAGAAGTTGCTGGTGAAGACGGCGTCGAGCGAACCTGCGGCGATGGGCCACGGCGCAGTCGCGTCGATTGGGAACAACGTCACGTCCGTCCCCAAATGGACCTTCGCGTCCGGGTTGAGGTCGATGGCGAACTTCTCGTCGGCATCGATGTTGTTGATGAAGTCGCCGTATCCCGCGGCGAGGTCGAGCACCCGCTTCGGATGGCCGAGTCGGTTGCGGAAGAGGTCGTCGACGAGGACCCGCCAGACCCGCTGCCGGTAGGGCAGCACCTTGTCGAACCGGGCCCGGTAGACCTCCGCGAGCGTCTCCGGCGTAGTCATCCCCCCATGGTCCGTCAGCTGTTCAACGGGGTCTGGGGTAGAACGATCAGTCATGTCGGATGCTCCCGTCACTGACCCGGACGCACCGGAAGGACGAGGTCATTGGTTCGAGGACCTTGCCGCGCACATGGGTCCATCGTATTTGCGCTATTCGTTCACCAAGGGGACGGCCCAGGAAGTGGCCTTTCTCGCCGAGGTCACCAGGGTCCGAGCGGGGGACCGGCTGCTCGACGTCGGCTGTGGGCCGGGACGTCACACGCTGGCGTTCGCCGAGCTCGGGGTGTTCGCCGACGGTGTCGACATCTCCCAGACCTTCGTCGATCTCGGAGCGTCCACCGCTCGGGAACGGTCACTGCCCGCCACGTTCCGGCGGTTGGACGCCCGGAACCTCGACATCGTCGGGGAGTACGATGTTGTGCTCTCACTGTGTCAGGGGGGCTTCGGCCTGCTCGGTCGTGACGCCGACGGCGCCGCTGACGGGGATGTCCTGGCCCGTATGGCGCGTGCCCTCAAACCGGGTGGTCGTCTGGTCCTGAGCGCGTTCAGCGCGTATTTCCAGCTCCGCCACCTCGAGTCGAGTGACACCTTCGATGCAGAAACCGGCGTGAACCATGAGACCACCGAGGTGAAGGACGCCGCCGGCCGGGGCAAAGCGGCCGACCTCTGGACCACCTGCTTCACCCCCCGGGAGTTGCGGTTGCTGGCCGAACGGGCCGGCCTGACCGTGGATGCGGTGTGGTCGGTGACCCCCGGTTCGTACGCCAGGAAACGGCCGATCGTCGACCTACCCGAGTTCCTCCTCGTCGCCCATCGGCCGGCTGGTTGAGCCTGTTCCGGGGTGGTTCGAAGTCCGCGGGCGGCGCTGGTAGCGTTGCTCCCCTTCGTACGAATCCCCGTTCGAAGGGTCGCGCCGGCACGGGCGATCGTCCCGAGCGATGTAAAGGCAATACCTCCTATGACTGATATGGCAACCGCATTGGAGACCGAGGGTCTCTTCGGTTCCTTCGACGAGGCGGGTAACTACACCCCCCGTCAGATCACCTTCAACGATCTCAGCACCAGCTTCGAAGATCTGATCAACGGCACGATTGTCGAGTTCGACGATGGCGACATCGTCAAGGGCACCGTCGTCAAGATCGACAAGGACGAAGTCCTCCTCGACATCGGCTTCAAGTCCGAGGGTGTCATCCCGGCTCGCGAGCTCTCGATCCGCAACGACGTCAACCCGTCGGAGATCGTCTCGCTCGGCGAGGAGATCGAAGCCCTTGTCCTCACGAAGGAAGACAAAGAAGGTCGGCTCGTCCTCTCGAAGAAGCGCGCCCAGTACGAGCGCGCCTGGGGCACGATCGAGAAGATCAAAGAGAACAATGGCGTCGTCAAGGGCCTCGTCATCGAAGTCGTCAAGGGCGGCCTCATCGTCGACATCGGCCTGCGTGGCTTCTTGCCCGCGTCGCTCGTCGAACTCCGCCGTGTTCGCGACCTGCTGCCCTACGTGGGTCGTGAGGTCGAGACGAAGATCATCGAGCTCGACAAGAACCGCAACAACGTCGTCCTCTCGCGCCGTGCCTGGCTCGAGGAGACCCAGAAGGAGCAGCGCGAGGACTTTCTCGCCAACCTCAAGCCGGGCGAGGTCCGCGAGGGCGTCGTGTCCAGCGTTGTCAACTTCGGTGCGTTCGTCGATCTCGGCGGCATGGACGGCCTTGTCCACGTGTCCGAGCTGTCGTGGAAGCACGTCGACCACCCGTCGACCGTCGTCACCGTCGGCGACCGCATCACCGTCCAGGTGCTCGAGGTCGACTACAGCCGTGAGCGCATCAGCCTCTCGCTGAAGGCCACCCAGCAGGACCCGTGGGCGGAGTTCGCGTCGAACCACCGAGTCGGCGAGCTCGTCTACGGACGGGTCACGAAGATGGTGCCGTTCGGAGCGTTCGTGCAGGTCGGCGAAGGCATCGAAGGTCTCGTCCACATCTCGGAGATGGCCGGTCACCACGTCGAGCATCCCGAGCAGGTCGTCGCCGTCAACGAAGAGCTCTGGGTCAAGATCATCGACCTCGACCTCCAGCGTCGCCGCATCAGCCTGTCCATCAAGCAGGCGGCCGAAGGTGGCGTTGTCGCCGCCGAGTACCAGGCGGCGTTCGGCGAGCATGCCTACGACGAGGCCGGCAACTACATCGGCGAATACACCACCGGTGAGTTCACTCCCGACAACGAGGCCCAGGCCGCGTGGCTCGAGGAGTACAACCGTCAGCAGGCCGAGGCCAGCGAAGCCGCCGGCGCCGCTGCCGGCGAAGCCGCTGCCGCCGAGGCATCCGAGGCTCCCGAAGCCTGATCCGGCCACTGGCCGCACGATGACGAAGGGGCGCCTCAGGCGCCCCTTCTTCGCGTCCGCGCTCAACCCGGCAGATTCAGGCCCGCAACGCCGGCTGACACTTCCGCCGCACATCGGCGCATCCCTGCCGCACCTGAGACTGTTCCCGCCGCACATCGGCCACTTTCGCTTGCTTTCGCGCCAAATCGGGCGCATCTGCGGCAGGAGAGGCCTGATCTGCGGCAGGAGAGGCCTGATCTGCGGTGCGTTGCTCGAGCCGAGCGCTCGAACCTAGCGAGCTAGTCGAGGCGGATGATGCCCATGCGAACGGCGCGGACGACGGCCTGGGTGCGGTCGGCGGTGTCGAGCTTCTGATAGATCGAGGCGAGGTGGTTCTTCACGGTCTTGATCGAGATGTAGAGCTTCTGGGCGACCTCGACGGTGGAGAAGCCGTCGGCGACAAGCTGCAGCACTTCCTCTTCCCGTTTCGAGATGACGGACTCGCCCGGGCGGTCGGGAATCGGGAACTTCGCCTCACGCAACATCGACTTGGCAAACTCCGGGGACACGGTGCCTTCGCCGTTGGAAGCGGCGCGCACCGCGTCGGCGACTTCGTCGGTCGAGCAGTCCTTCACAAGGTAGCCGGCCGCGCCGCAGCGAATCGCCTTTGCGAGCACGTCCTTGTCGGCGTGCATGGTCAGCATGACGACCTGGGTGTCGGGGCACGTCTGGCGGATCCGGCGGGTGGCCTCGACTCCGTCGAGGACCGGCATGCTGACGTCCATGAGGACCACGTCGGGGCGTAACGCCTGGGCCAGCCGCACGCCTTCCTCACCGTCGCTTCCTTCGGCGACGACGTCGAATCCGTAGAGCTCCATCGACCGACGAAGTCCTTCGCGGAGCATGCGGTGATCGTCGACCAAGAGCAATCGGAGGGGACGCGCCCCGACCGATCGTGCAGGCGCTGCGGGATGCAGAGAACTCATAGACCCTCCAATCGGCAACGAACGACTGTTCCTTGACCGGCTTGTGATGAAATTTCGGCGCGCGCACCTATTGATGTCGCACGTTCCTGCAGCCCACGAAGCCCGTAGGAGTCGCGTCGGCCTTCGCTGGCGGCGTAACCCTTGCCGTCGTCTTGGATCTCGAGGAGAGCGCTCTTCCCGTCGGTCTCCCATCGGACCCAGACGTTGCGGGCCTTGGCGTGGCGTTCGACGTTGACGATCGCCTCCTGGGCGATGTGCCACATCTCGCGCTCCTGACGAGGGGGAAGGGTTCCGATGACCCGGTGACGGAAGTCGATGACGATGTGGGCCCGTTCACTCACGCGTTCGAGGAACTGCTCGAGCGTCACGACGAAGGAATTGCCCTCGCTCACCTCAGTACGGATGTCGTAGAGCGTCTCTCGGACTTCGGCGATGACTCGCGTGACCTCCCCGCGCATGCGGCTGAGCTCGGCGCCGATCGTCGGATCGCCGACCGTCTTGGCGCTCCGGTCGAGTTCGAAGCCGAGATACGCGAGCGACTGGCCGATCCGGTCGTGGAGGTCGCGGGCGATGCGGCTACGTTCCTCGCTGGCCGCCACGCCGCGGATGCGAAGGAACAAGCGAGCGTTGTCGATGCCGATGGCCGAGGGTTCGGCCAGGCTCCGAAGGACCTCGCGCTGCTGGACGTCCTCGAGACCCGAGCCCGCGGGTTTGATCCACTCGATGGCGATGGCGCCGATGAGCGCGGAACGGGCGATCAGGGGGCTGTAGATGCCGGTGGCTGAGTCCCCGAGAAAGGTCTGGTCGCCGAAGTCGGCGCTGCTGGCGATGCCCCTGGTGGCGATTGCCTGGTTGAGTGCCGCCGGCATCGATCGCTGCTCGATGGTCTCTGCGGCCCGGATGCCGTCAGCCCGGGCACACGACCAGGCGGAGTGGATGTTGTCGTAGAGGAAGATCGCCACCCCGTCGGCGGACAGCAGTTTCTGGGCGTTGGCGCTGGTCCGGGCGAGCGCATCTTCGAGGTCGAGCGATGCCGGTAGCGACTGGGCCAGGTGGTGGAGTGATTCGAGGAGCTGGTTCGCCCGTGTCAGCTTGCCCATTGTGTCGGCGTCGGCGGTACGGCGACGGTCGGTCTCCCGCACGATCCGGTGGCCGACCCCGGCGAGGGCGGCGATGACGACCAGGGCGAGCATCCAAACGCTGGCGAGTTCGAGGTCATCGCCGTCGTTGGTGGCCTGTCCGGTGAGACCGACAAGGCTGATGATGACGCCGACGAGGGACCCGTATCCGACCACGAGGGGTCCGCCGTGGGCGAAGCCGCCGATGACGATGCCGGGTAGGAGGCACAACGCGAGAGGTGACGACCAATAGCCGGTGAAGCAGACCAGTGTCATCGGGAGGGCCAGATCCAAGATGATGTGGACGGCGAGGAGCCGCTCATTGCCCTGACGGACGATCGGGGACAGCATCCGAACGATCGTCCACATGATCACGACGCCAAGACCGATCACGGCACGGTCGTCGGTGGCCTTGGGGGCGTCGAGCAGTACGAGGAACGCCGTCACCAGCAGCACGGCCACGCGGATGACCGAGACCGGCCCCTCGAACGGGGCCAGACGGTCGCGTCGATCGTCGACGGCGCTTCGCACCGGCAGCCGGAAGGAGACGGTGGGTGAGGTCATGGGCAGTAGTCCTATCGACCTAGGACGCCCGCGCCTTGAACGAAGTCTCGAACATGGCCCGCGATTGGCGATGCTCCGGATCCCGATGGGGACGCTCCGGAGTCTGCCGGTGCGCCTTGTTCCCGGACCCGGTCGGGTACGGTCGTCGACGTATGAAGTTGATCGGTCTGGGTGGCGGCATCGGAGCGGGGAAGTCAACCGTCTCCGAGGCCCTGTCCCGTCGTGGGGCGGTGATCGTCGACGCCGACCTGATCGCGCGTCAGGTGGTCGAACCGGGCACGCCAGCGCTGATGGCGCTCGTGGAACGGTTCGGGCCCACGATTCTGCGTGATGACGGATTCCTCGATCGGGGTGCCCTGGCCGCCCTGGCCTTTCGCGACGCGGAGTCGGTCGCCGCGCTGAATGCG
>JANOJN010000220.1:0-2418 GCA_031418775.1 Acidimicrobiia bacterium | reverse complement strand
AGTCGTTCGTCGATCGCAGCGCGCATCCCGCAGGCCACGCTGCGCGACTCCGGAGAAACACGAGTCGTACGCGCAGGCGAGTCCTTCTGGTCGATGGCCGAGGACGAAGTGCTCACGAGAGTCGACGAAGCTACGGATGCCGATATCGCCCGCTATTGGCGGCGGCTGATCGAGGCCAATCGGGCCCGGCTCCCCGATCCGACGAACCCAGACCTGTTGTGGGTTGGAACGACATTGTCGCTGCCTTCAGTCGACGGCAGCGGTTCGGCGCCAGGGTCCACGCACGGGATCCGCTGACCCGTGTCGGGGCACGCGTCGTGTGACGGATGTCCGGAGGTTGTTCGTCGTTGTGTGATCCACATCACGGAACGGGACCAGTGCTTCGTCGACAGTGTCTGTGGTAGTGAGAACGACCAACCGATTCACCGGCTGGTCGCCACGACAGGAGTCACCACCGCGACGAAAGGACCCGCGATGTACGAAGTTCTGAATGCCCATGCCGCTCCCGCCGAGCACGAGGTCGCTCTCGCTGAGATGAACCTGATTCTCGCCCACATGCCTGAGCGGGAGATCCATCCGGGCCGAGTGACCCGAGTGAAGAACTGGGTTGCCGCCCACCGTCAGGACCGCGAGCTTGTCACTGTCCGTCAATCCGAATTCAACGTCGGACCCTCCATCGCTGGAGTCGGTCGCAACGTGTGAGATCGCTGTCCCGGGACGCGCTCCGTCTTGCCCTCGCTTGACGTCTCGAGCGCCCGTCCCGGGACAGTGCCGGTGGATCTGCTCGACGTCAGCCGAGCGACGGGCCGGTCAGAGCGCCCCCGTCAACGACAAGATGCGCACCGGTGATCCACGATGCCGCCTCGCTGCACAGGAACAGCGCCGCACGACCGATGTCGTCGGGCTCTCCGAGCCGGTGCAGCGGCATCGACTTGGCGATCCTCGCCTCGTTCGGCTCCCACAGCGCCTTCGCCATGTCGGTCTTCACCAGCCCGGGGGCGATGGCGTTGACACGCACCTTCGGCGCCATCTCGGCGGCCATCTGGGAGGTGAGATGCAAGACGGCGGCCTTCGTCACGTTGTAGTACCCGATGTTCTTCTCCACACTCAAGCCGCCGACCGACGCGATGTTGAGGACCGCTCCCCCGTGCTCGGCCATCCACGCGTTCCACACGGCCGACGTCCAGGCGACATAGCCGAACTGGTTCACGGCGACCGTCTTCTCGGCCTGCCCGGCCGAGATCCCGAGCAGCGGTCCGAAGTACGGGTTGGTCGCTGCGTTGTTCACGAGAACGTTGATGCGGCCGAAGCGCTCCATCGTCGCCGCCACGCACGCCTCGGCCTGAGCCGGGTTCCCGGCATTGCCGGCGAACCACTCCACATGACCGCCGCCAAGGGCGTTGAGCTCGTCGGCGGCCGACTCCAACACCTCGGACTTGCGGCTCGTGATCATCACGTTCGCTCCGGCTTCGGCGAAGCGCGCCGCGATCGCCTTGCCGATCCCCCGTGAGCCACCGGTGACCAGCGCGACCTTGTCGTCCATTCGAATGTCCATGGCCATCGACGCTAACGCCGGGCGTCCCGACGGTCACAGTTCGGGCCACTCCGGCCGGCCGTACCCAGCTCGGGGAACCCGACTCCCTGTTCGGGGAACTCGACATCGTGCACGACGGAGTGGCCGGTAGACTCGACCCCCATGTCAGCGAGTACCTGGACCCCATCGAGTTGGCGCGAGCGCACGGCGCTGCAGCAGCCCGTGTGGCCGGACTCCGGTGCCTACGAGGCGGCCATCAAGAAGCTGTCGATGGTGCCGCCGTTGGTGTTCGCCGGTGAGGCGCGCACGCTGCTGGCGTCGCTCGGCCGGGTCGCCGAAGGCAAGGCGTTCCTTCTCCAGGCCGGCGATTGCGCCGAGAGCTTCCACGACATGGGGGCCCCGGCCATCAGGGAGAAGCTCAAGGTCATCCTCCAGATGGCGGCCATCCTCACGTACTCGGGCGGTCTGCCGGTGGTGAAAGTCGGCCGGATCGCCGGCCAGTTCGCCAAGCCCCGCAGCGCCAACGAGGAAACGATCGACGGGGTCACCCTGCCGAGCTTCCGCGGTCACATCGTCAACGACGACATGTTCGACGCCGACTCGCGTACCCCGGACCCGGAGCGGATGATCCAGGCGTACCAGCAGAGCGCGCAGACCCTGAACCTGCTCCGGGCTTTCACCAAGGGCGGGTTTGCCGACCTCACCCGAGTGCACGCGTGGAACCAGGAGTTCGTCCGCACGTCGGCCGAGGGCCAGCGCTACGGTGCGATCGCCGACGGCATCGCGTCGGCGCTGCGGTTCATGAGCGCGTGTGGCGTCGACCTCTCCGAATCCGCTCCGATCCACCAGGTCGACCTCTACACCTCGCACGAGGCGCTCCTCCT
>JANOJN010000219.1:0-77791 GCA_031418775.1 Acidimicrobiia bacterium | reverse complement strand
CCATCGACATCTCTGCGACACACTGGACGTGCTGGAGGAAATGTGGTCGCCTGCACGCGACCCCGAGAAGTGGGAGGGATTCGCGCTCCCCCACCCCGCCCCGCCGGTCATCCTCGGCGTCAACTCCACGCGTCTGGCCACGATCGCCGGGCAGCGGACGAACGGCGTGAACGTGCGGGCACACAACACGGACCGCCGCGAGGTGATTGCGGCGGCGCGTGAAGCGAGGAGCGCGAACCCCCGTCCATGGACGACCTCGGTGTGGTGCAGCTGGGACGACGCCCTGCTCGATCCTTCTCATCCGCTACGCGTCGAACTCGAGGCCGACGGGGTCGATCGGCTCATCCTCAGCTGGTTTGCCCCGGTCGACGCGAGCGTGATCGCTCGCGCCGGCGGCGTGAACCGCTAGCGCCGGTAGTCCTCGGGGCAAGCCCGTTCAGGGCAGTGTGATCGCGCCCAACTCCGCTGTGCTCGGGTCCTCGGGGCAAGCCCGTTCAGGGCAGCGTGATCGCGCCCAACTCCGCTCCTTGGACCAGTTTCACGAACTTCGCCAGCACGCCGGTGGTGTAGCGCGGCTCAGGATGCTTCACGTCGGCCATCCGCTCTGCGACCACCGCAGGGTCCACCAGCAGGTCAAGTCTCCGATTGGCGACGTCGACCTTGATGATGTCGCCGTCGCGCACCGCAGCGATCGGACCGTTGTCGACCGCCTCAGGAGCGACGTGGCCGATGCAGAAGCCCCACGTGCCGCCCGAGAACCGTCCATCAGTGATCAGCGCGCAGTCCGATCCACGCCCGGCTCCCTTGAGTGCCCCGGTGATGGCAAGCATCTCCCTCATACCCGGTCCTCCCTTCGGACCCTCGTAGCGGATCACGAGCACCGTACCGGGTTCGATCTTGCCAGCAAGGATCGCATCCATCGCCGGGTCCTCACCCTCGAACACCTGCGCCGGGCCTTCGAACAGCAACTGCTCCTTCGTCAGACCGGCAACCTTCACGACGCTTCCCTTGGGGGCGAGCGAACCGGTGAGCACGACAATGCCGGCATCGGCGTGGATCGGGTCGGCGAGGGTATGGACAACCCGGCCGTCAGGAGCGGGCGGGTTGAGCAGCTCGAGGTTCTCCTGCATGGTCCGGCCGGTGACCGTCATGCATTCACCGTGGAGCAGACCCGCATCGAGCAGGTGCTTCATCACGACGGGAACACCACCGATGGCATCGAGATCGGTCATGTGGAACTTGCCGCCGGGCTTCATGTCGGCGATGTGCGGGATGTTCGCCCCTACGCGGTTGAAGTCGGCAAGGGTGAGATCGACCCGTGCCTCGTTGGCAATGGCGAGGAGGTGCAGCACCGCGTTGGTCGACCCACCGAGGGCGAGGGTCACCATGATGGCGTTCTCGAACGCCTCCTTGGTGAGGATGTCACGGGCCCGGATGTTCTTCTCGAGCAGGTTGATGACGGCCTTGCCCGAGGCGATCGCATAGTCGTCACGGCGGCGATCGACGGCCGGCGCGCACGCACTGCCCGGCAGCGAGAGGCCCAGAGCTTCGCCAACGGCCGCCATGGTGTTCGCCGTGAACATCCCGGCGCAGCTGCCCTCGGTAGGACACGCGTTGTGCTCGATGAGCGAGAGTTCTTCGTCGGTCAACTTGCCGACGGCGTGAGAGCCGACCGCTTCGAACACGCTGGTGATGTCGAGCGCCTCGCCATGCGCACCGCGGCCGGGAAGGATGGTGCCGCCGTAGAGGAACACCGCCGGAAGGTTGAGCCGTGCGGCGGCCATCATCATGCCGGGCAGGCTCTTGTCGCAGCCAGCGAGGGCGACGAGGGCGTCGAGGCGTTCGGCATGCATCATGACTTCGACGGAGTCGGCGATGACTTCCCGGGACACCAGCGATGCGCGCATACCTTCGTGGCCCATCGAGATACCGTCGCTCATGGCGATGGTGCAGAACTCCATCGGGAAGCCTCCGGCGGCCCGTACACCGTCCTTGGCCCGGTCGGCCAGACGGTCGAGCGGCATGTTGCACGGCGTGACTTCGTTCCAGCTCGACGCCACCCCGACCTGGGGCTTGTCCCAGTCGCCGTCACCCATGCCTACCGCCCGAAGCATGGCCCGGGCCGGCGCCTTCTTGGGGCCTTCGGTGACGTCGGTGGATCGGATCTTCATCGGGTTCGCCATAGGAGTCCGATGCTATGCGGACCCGCGGTCGACCATTGCGGGGATTGACCGCGAGATTTCTGCGGAGTTGTCGCGCCCGGTCGCTCCAGGAGCGACCCAGCGCGACAGGTCCGGCACCGGCGCCGCACGCGGGCACAGGCCGGTAGCGTCGAACAGCGTGAGCGAGACGCCCGTCGGTTCCGTCGTCGAAAGCATGTCGCCGCGTTCGCGGCTCGCTCGCAAGATCCGCTTCACCAAAGCATTCGCGATCGTCGAGTGCGTGAGCTACGCACTCCTGCTGATCTTCATGTTCCGCAAGTACATCCTCGACGATCGGGGAGACGCGAATTACCTATTGCTGCGAGTCGTCGCGTACTTCCACGGGATGATCTGCATCGCGTTCGGCGTGATGGTCCTCGACATCTTCCGCGCCATGAAGTGGTCGACCCGATTCGCCCTCCTGACCCTCGCCGGCCCTCCCGGTGCGCTCATCGCCCACCACCGCCTTCGGCGCCAGCCGATGCCGACGGTCGTCAACAAGCGGGACATGCTGTTCTGACCCGGCTGGTGCGTCTGACCCGGCTGGTGCTGTTCTGACCCGGCTGGTGCGTCTGCCCCGGCTGGTGCGTCTGACCCGGCTGGTGCGTCTGCCCCGGCTGGTGCGTCTGACCCGGCTGGTGCGTCTGCCCCGGCTGGTGCGTCTGACCCGGCTGGTGCGGACCGGGTCGACCGGCCTAGGTTCGGCGTCGTGCCGGACTACCTGAGCCTCTACGCCACCACGCAACCCGACAAGGTCGCCGTGATTGACGACCGTCTTGGCGGAATGCTTCAGAAACTCACTTACGCCGAGCTCGACCTCGCCACGAATCGGCTCGGGCACGTGTTCCAGGGGCTCGGTGCCGGACGCGGCTCGAAGGTCGTTTGGTGTGGGCAGAA
This sequence comes from Acidimicrobiia bacterium, assembly GCA_031418775.1. Lineage (GTDB taxonomy): Bacteria > Actinomycetota > Acidimicrobiia > Acidimicrobiales > JANYDT01 > JANLQX01. Next base: position 74,693 of record JANOJN010000219.1, on the reverse strand, counting down.
CTCCATCGGCCTCGTGCTGGCCGTCCACGCGTGCCGCAAGATCGGCACCACAGCGGTGCCGCTCAACTACCGGCTCTCCGACGAAGAAGCCGCCTATGTGACCGACCACTGCGATGCCGACATCGTCTACGTCGACGCCGAATTCGCACCGATGTTCGAGCGGATCCGCGCCGACATCCCCAAGGTCCGCACGATCCTCGTGTTCGACGGACCGGCCCCCGAGGGCATGCTCACCGTGGAGGATCTCGTCGCTGCGGCGCCGCCAACTGTGCCCGAAGTAGCCGATGCAGAAACCACGGCGGCGACGATGATCTACACCTCGGGCACCACCGGCAAACCGAAGGGTGCCTTGCGAACCACACGCGCCGATCCCCGCCAGGGGGCGGCGCTGGCTGCTCTTCTCGGCTCGAACACGAACGACATCTACATCACCACCGGCCCGCTCTACCACTCCGGTCCCGGCGGGTTCATGCAGAGCAGCGCGGCGCTCGGCCAGACCGTCGTGCTGCAGCGCAAGTTCGCGCCTGAGGATTGGTTGCGCCTCGTCGAGAAGTACCGCGTCACGTCGACGTTCTGCGCACCGACCCCGATCCGGATGATATGCGCACTTCCGAATGACGTGAAGACGAAGTACGACAAGACCTCCATGAAGCGAATGCTCGCGAACGCCGCCCCCTGGAGCTACGCCCTCAAGCTCCAGTACCTCGCCGACTTCCCCGCCGACTCACTGTGGGAGATCTACGGCTCCACCGAACTCGGCGTCAACTGTGTGCTCGCACCGGAGGACCAGATCCGCAAGCCCGGTTCGTGCGGAAAGCCGGCGCCCCTTGTCGAGATCGTGCTCTTCGACGACGACGGCAACGAGGTGACCGGTATCGGCCCCGACCATCCCGGAGAGCTGTTCGTGCGGGCGACGTCGGTCTTCAGCGAGTATTACAAGCAAGCCGACAAATACGCCGCTGATCGGCGGGGCGAGTACCAGACCGTCGGCGACATCGCCTACCGGGACGAAGAAGGTTTCCTGTACATCTGCGACCGCAAGAAGGACATGATCATCTCCGGCGGGATGAACATTTATCCGGCGGAGATCGAGGCGGCTCTCGAACACCATCCGAAGATCCTCGAAGCCGCAGTGTTCGGCATCCCGTCGGAAGAGTGGGGTGAGACGGTGCATGCCGTCGTCGTGTGCCGAGAGGGAAAGTCGCTCGACGCCGACGAGGTGGTCGAGTTCGCCCGCGCCCACCTCGCGAACTACAAGATCCCCCGCAGCGTGGCGTTCCTGGCCGAGTTGCCGAAGACCGGGTCAGGCAAGCTGTTGAAGCGCGAACTCCGTGCTCCGTACTGGGCCGGACGCGCCAGCCAGGTGTAAGCCCGCTACTCGTCCTCGGGCGAGTCGGTGTCGTCGCCGCCGAGACCCGATGCCCGAAGTCGTTCGAGGAGTGCGTCGCGGATGCTCACACCCGGCTCGCGGGCCGGATCTCCGGTGCGTCGCCAACCGAGCCTCGACGAGTACAGGAGCGGCGGATCCTTCAGACGGCCCTCTTTCGTCGCCGTGACGCGGGCGAGGAAGAGCTCATGGTCGCCGAGCACGGTGAGTCGCTGCTCGACCTCGCAGCGCAGGTGGGCGATTGCGTTCGGGACGATCGGGAGACCGTCCCAGTCCTCGACGAACTCTTCCGCCATGAGATGGAACCTCCGGCCCGGATAGCTGAAGTACTGCCCTTCGGCGACCTGGTCGGCGGCCAGCATCGAGACACTGAACCGGCCGCTGGCCACCAGAAGCGGATACGTGTCGTGCTTGGGCGAAACGCTCGCCAGGACGATCGGCTCCTCGAAGCTCACCTGCATGACCCAGTGCGAGGTGTAACAGCGGGCAATCCCGTCATGCGAAGCACCGACGACCTGAATGCCATGGATCATCTGGCCCAGCGAGCGCTTCAGCTTGGTGTCGATCATCGGAACACCACGTTCGGCGACGAGAACAACGGCGGCGAAACCGGCGTCACATTCGTCAGAAACCGCTGCGCTGGGCGAAGAGGAGCGCACAACCGACGACTGCGAGTCCGAGCGCCAGCAGCGCACCGAGGTCCTGATACTCGGTGTTGCCGCGCTTGTTCGGCCGAAGGGTGATGTAACCGGCGATCACGCCGAGGACGAAACCACCGACGTGGCCTCCCTTGGAGATACCGGGGATGGCGAACGTGAGGAAGAAGTTGAGCAGCAGGGTCGGCCCGAGCGGCGTCTTCATGATCGACACCCCGCGGGCTCGAAGCGCGACCGCGAGGGCACCGAACAAGCCGAACACTGCGCCGGACGCCCCTCCTACCAGACTGTTGGGCTCGAGGAGCAAGGCACCGGCGCTACCGCCGAGGAGCGCAACGACATAGAGCGCGAGGAATCGCTTCGGGCCGAGACGCGCCTCGAGCGCCTGGCCCAGGCCCCACAGCGCGTACATGTTGAAGGCGATGTGCAGGAACCCGTAGTGGAGGAAACCAGCCGTGACGAGGCGGTAGTACTCGCCACCCGGGCTGACCAGCGCGGCAGCAAGACCGAGTCGACGCGGCTGGGCCCATTCCGACCCGGCCTGTCCAAGCACGAACACAACGGCGTTCAGGGCGATGAGCGCCTTGGTCACCGGGAACGAGGCCAGCGCGAGGTTCTTGTTCGCCCGGACATTGCGCTGCACCCGCGCTGCGGCGCTCGGTGTGGCCTTGCGGAGGCACTCCACGCACTGGAAACCGACCGGCGCTTCGCGAAGGCAGTCCGAGCAGGTGGGCTTCTCGCATCGTGAGCAGATCCGGAACGTCTCGACGTTCGGGTGGCGGTAGCACGTAGCCATGGGCGACCAGTCTGGCCGCAATCGCGGATGAGAAGCGTTCACATCTCTGCCACGGAATGCGATGCGCAGTTGCGGCGGGTCCACGGCGCGGCGAGAGTTGGACATGGATCTCGGACTGGCCGGAAAACGTGTTCTGATCACCGGCGCAAGCCGCGGCATCGGACGATCTGCGGCGCACCGGTTCGTCCAGGAGGGCGCCTCCGTGGCGATCTGTGCCAGGAACGAAGCGGGCATCGAGGCGCGCATCGAGGCCCTCCGCGCCGACGCCGCCGAAGGAGCCGTCCTGTGGGGTCGGGCGGTCGACGTGACCGATCACGCCGCCCTGCGCAGCTGGGTGAACGATGCGGCCGAGCACCTTGGAGGGATCGACATCGTGGTGTCCAACGCGTCTGCCCTCGGCGGGCCGCCCGACACCGTCGACAAGTGGCGCAAGATCTTCGAGGTCGACGTGCTCGGCTCGGTCGAACTGCTCGATGCCGCCATGCCGTTCCTCGAGGCGGCGGGCGGCGGCTCGTTCCTACAGATCGCCACGATCACCGCCGTCGAGTACCACGGCTTCCCCGGAGGCAGTCGCGGCTACGGCGCGCTCAAGGCGGCGCTCGTCAACTGGGTGAGTCAGTTGGCCATCGAACTCGCGCCCGTTGGTATTCGAGCAAACGCGGTCTCGCCCGGTCCGATCCACATCGACGACGGAAGCTGGGGAATGATCCAGCAGCGGATCCCGGCGTACTACGAGGAGAACCGTGCCCATCATCCGAGCGGTCGGCTCGGCACCCCTGAGGAGGTGGCGAACGTGATCGCGTTCCTGTCGAGCCCGGCGGCGAGCTGGGTCACCGGCGAGAACGTCGTCGTCGACGGCGGCTTCACCCGGCGGGTCGCCTTCTGATCTCGTCGCGGCGAGATGCCCCCGCCGCGTTCACGCGCGGACTCGTCGCGAACGAACACGGGGGTGTCGGCCAGACTCTTCGACCGTGACCAACGCAACGCTCGCCCGTCGGTCGTTCCTCACGCTCGCGCTCGCCGGCCTGACCCTCGGCTTCGCCGGGTGTGCGGAGCGCAAGGCACGTCAGGGTTCCGCGTTGGCGTTCCTCGGTGACGAGACAACGCCCGGCGCCCCGCTCTGGGCTGCGGATCCGGGCGCCTACGTCATCGGCGTTCCCGACGGCCGCGCCGTTCCCCGCGAGGCCGTGGTGAGCGCGGGCGGGGCGCTCGTCGTTCTCGATCCGTCGTGTCCGAACGATCAGCGGCGAGTCGGGTGGTGTCCGTCGACCAGCCGCTTCGTGTGTCCACAGTGCTCCTCGGTGTTCGACCCCACGGGGAACGTGGACCGGGGCCCCGCGCCGCGAGGTCTCACCCGCTACCGGGCCTCGGAAACCCCAGCCGGTGAGCTGAGCGTCGACAGTGCGCAACGTACGGTGGGTGACCCTCGACGGGAGTACGCCGCACCGACGGCGACGAGGGACCCCGAGTGCCTGACGCTTCGATTCCCTTCGGAACCGACGCTCTCGGCGTAGTGCCGCGAGGGGTTACGAGAGGCCGGCCTTCGCCCGGAGCAGTGCGGTCACCGCTTTCCCGTCGGCTTTGCCACCGGACCGCTTCATTGCTGCGCCGACAAAGAAGCCTCCGACCTTGGGATCGCCACCTCGGAGCCGTTCGAACTCCGCCGGGTGTGCGGTGATCAGCTCGTCGACGAGACCCTCAAGCACGGACGTATCCAGTGTTTCGTAGCCTTTCGCGGCAACGATCGCCGCAGGATCGCCACCGTGCTCGAGGAGCTCACCGATCACGGCCTTGGCCTGGGTGGCCGTGAGCTTGCCGTCGTCCTCGAGACGAAGCACGGTCGCGAAGGCGGCCGGGTCGAGCTGGCCGGCCCGAGAAGATCCGGAGAGCTCGTTGGCGGCCCGGTTGACCGCCCGGCGGGCATCGGCCCCCGAAGCCACAGCAGCGAGGACCAGGGCATCCAGATCCTGTTCGACGACCGTGAGAATGGCGTCGTTGTTCGGAGCCATGCCGCCATCGCTATCGTCCGCGCTCCAGCCGGTCGCGGCCGCCAGCAGGCGCCGACGGTCATGCGGCATCGCCGGAAGGCCGGCGACGACCCGGGCCACCCATTCGGGCGAAGGATCGAGCGGGACGAGGTCGGGTTCGGGGAAGTAGCGGTAGTCCATCGCCTCCTCCTTCGAACGCATCGACGATGTGCGGCCTTCGTCCTCGCTCCAGTGACGCGTCTCCTGGGTGACACGTTCGCCGGCCTCGAGCATGTCGATCTGTCGGTTGGCTTCGTAGTCGATGGCGCGGATGAGCGAACGCAGCGAGTTCAGGTTCTTGATCTCGCATCGTGTGCCCAGCGGTTCGCCCGGGCGACGCACGCTGACGTTGGCATCGACTCGCATCGAACCCTCCTCCATCTTCCCGTCAGAGCCGCCGGTCGCCACGAGGATCGACCGCATTTCCGCGACGTAGGCCTTTGCATCTTCGGCCGAGGTGAGATCCGGGCCTGAGACGATCTCGACGAGCGGCACACCGGAACGGTTGTAGTCGACGAGGGAGCCGTCCGAACCCTGGATGCGCCCCGTTCCGCCGATGTGCGTCGACTTGCCGGTGTCCTCTTCCATGTGCGCGCGTACTATCGAGATCCGCTTCCCGTTCGGGAGGTCGAGATACCCGTCGCTGTTGAGCGGCAGGTCGTACTGCGTGACCTGATAGTCCTTCGGCATGTCCGGGTAGAAGTAGTTCTTGCGGCTGAACACCGACCGGCGGATCTCGCAGTGCAGCGCGGTGCCGATGCGCATCGCATACTCGACCGCCTGCTCGTTGAGCACCGGGAGTGAGCCTGGAAGGCCGAGGCAAATCGGGCACACATTGGTGTTGGGCTCTGAGCCGAACGCATTCGCGCATCCGCAGAAGAGCTTCGTGGCCGTGGCCAGCTCGGCATGCACCTCGAGACCGATCACGATCCCCCAGCCCGCTTTGATCACCATCTCAGTTTCCCTTCGCAGTTCTCTTGGCGGCGCACTTGATGGCGGAAACAGCCATCTCAGTTCCCCTTCTCGATCACGGCGGCACAGCGGAAGAGCAGAGCCTCGGACAGCGCCGGACCGAGCAGCTGGACACCGACCGGTAGGCCGTCGTCGCCGACTCCACAGGGCACGCTGATGGCCGGGTCGCCGGAGAGGTTGGACGGGATCGTGCAGACGTCGTTGATGTACATGGTCATCGGGTCAGCCGTCTTCGCTCCGAACGCGAATGCGGTTGTGGGCGAGGTTGGCGTGAGAAGCACGTCGAACGATTGATAGGCGCGTTGAAAATCGTTGATGATAAGTGTACGAACCTTCTGCGCCTGCCCGTAGTAGGCGTCGTAGTATCCCGCGGACAGCGCGTAGGTTCCGAGCATGATGCGCCGCTTCACCTCAGCGCCGAAGCCGGCAGCACGGGTCGCTGCCATCATGTCCTGTACGTTGACCGATCCCTCGGGGACGACGCGCAAACCGAACCGAACTCCGTCGAAGCGGGCCAGATTCGACGAGGCTTCGGCCGGCGCGATCAGGTAATACGCCGAAAGACCGAGCACGGTCGACGGCACGCTCACGTGATCGACCGTGGCACCGGCGTCGCGAAGGCGCGCCGCGGCAACGTCGACGCGCGCCAGCACATCTGCACTGATGCCTTCCCCGGAGAGCTCCGTGATGATGCCGATTCGAAGCCCATCGACGCCGTCACTGCGCCCCTGCCGGACCGCGTTCAACAATGACGGCGCAGGAGACTCGATCGACGTGGAGTCCATGGGATCGTGCCCGGCGATCACCTCGAGGACGAGCGCGGCATCCTCGACGGTGTGGGCGAACGGACCGATCTGGTCGAGTGACGACGCGAACGCGATCAGCCCGTAACGGCTCACCGCGCCGTAGGTCGGTTTCACACCGACCAGGCCGCACAGTGACGCCGGCTGACGGATCGACCCGCCGGTGTCCGACCCCAGCGACACCGCGGCGAACCCGGCGGCCACAGCAGCTGCCGAGCCACCCGAGGAACCCCCGGGTACACGGTCGAGATCGTGCGGATTGCGGGTCGGCCCGAACGCCGAGTTCTCCGTGGAGGAACCCATGGCGAACTCGTCGAGGTTCGCCTTACCGACGATTACCGCCCCGGCGGCCGCCAGGCGGGTCACCACCGTCGCGTCGTACGGCGGCCGCCAGCCCTCGAGGATCCTCGAAGAGCACGTGGTCGCCAGACCACGTGTGCACATGTTGTCCTTCAACGCAACCGGCACGCCGGCGAGCGGACCCGGATCCCGACCGGCGGCGACCGCCTCGTCGACGCGGGCCGCCGCTTCGTCGGCCTCCCCTTGCAGCACCAGATTGAACGCGTGGACTTCGGCTTCCGCAGCGTCGATCCGTCCGCGGTGGATATCCAGGATCGCTCTCGCCGTGCGCCGACCGGACCGGACATCATCAGCAATCGAGGCGGCACTGTCCGACGATCCCGAGCGGACGTCGACCGCACGTGAGGCCCCCATCACGCGTTCCCGAGAATGCTCGGCACCCGGAACTGGTAGTGATCCGCCGAAGGGGCGCAGGCCAACACCTCATCGCGGTCGAGCGAGGGTCTGACCACGTCGGGCCGGAAGACGTTGACGAGCGGAAGCGGGTGCGCGGTCGGCGGGGTTCCGGCGGTGTCGAGCGACGCCACGTCCTCGGCATGGCCGAGAATGCCGGCGAGGTCCGCCGTGTAAAGGTCGATCTCGGCGTCGGTGAGGGCCAGGCGGGCGAGCTTGGCGACGTGTACGACGTCGTTGCGCGTCAATCCGCGGGCAGCAGGTTCAGACATAGCCGACCAATCTACGGGCCCGCCGGACGGCCCGTCCCCCGAATGACGGGAGGGCACCCGCGCTTGGGAAAGGTCAGCTCAGACCGCAGACCCGCTTGGCGAAGGCGAGCGAAGACTCCTCGACGAGTGGAGCGTCGTAGTCGAGGGTGGCAACGTGGAAGCTCTGCTCGAGGCTCACCCGTTCGACACTGGTCGTGACGTGCGCGGCGAAGTAGTCCGACGCCGACGGCGCCACCGTGTGATCCTGGGGGGAGGTGAGCAGCAGGCAGGGCATGGCCAACTCGCCGAGTCGAGGCGTCAACATGTCACCCGCGTCGACCATCGACAGAAGCGCCTGGAGGGGCGTGGCATCGTTGCCGCCTTCGGTGACGCCCGGCTTGGCGATGTCGTCGCCGATCGCGTCCATCGTCTCGGAGGTCTCGGCCATCTGCCGGAGGATGTCGCGCACCTCCGACGGCATCGGCTCGACAGCCGCGTTGATCAGGATCAGGCCGGCCGTCGCGGGACGATCGAGACCGATCGCCGCGGTGAGCGTTCCGCCCATCGACAGGCCGGCAACGACCACCTTCTCGACCCGCGCCGCGAGGTCGTCGTAGGAGGCCAACGCCGCGCCCAGCCAGTCGGACCACCGGGTCGGGATCAGATCCTCGGTCGTGGAGCCGTGTCCGGGAAGGAGAGGCAACTCGACCGAGAAGCCGGCGTTGCCGAAGACCTCGGCCAACCCTCGCATCGAGCTGGGGTTCCCGGTGAAACCGTGCAGCACTAAGACGCCACATCCGTTCGTGCCGGTGCAGGACCATGGCTCTTTGCTGAACATCGCGGTCGGTTCGTTCGTCACGGCTGCGGATCGTAGCGCCGGGCGCCAACTGATTCGGCGCGAACGGGCCTAACCTCGAAGCTCGTGGCCCGTTTTCCGTTCCTGTCCGATCGATGGATCGGCGAAGCCCGAAAGATCAGAGAAGAGTTCAGCGCGAACGCTCCGGCGGCGCCGCCATTGCTGATGAACCTCATCGTCACCGATGTCCCGTTCGGCGAGGCGACGATGCACGCCCACGTCGATTCCAGCTCCGGGAAGCTCGATCTCGACGAGGGACACCTAGAAAACCCCGAGGTCACGGTGAGTGCGGATTACGTGACGGTTCGGGCGCTGCTCGTGGACCAGGACCCGGCCGCAGCGATGTCGGCATTCATGGGCGGCCGCATACGCGTGCAGGGCGATCTCGGGAAGCTGCTCGCCCTTCAGGCCCAGGTGGGCACGCCGGATCCGGAGGCCCGTGCCGCGGCAGAGGCCGTCGCAGCGCGTATCAAGGCCATCACCGCCGACTGACCGACACCCAAGAACAGCTGCCCGAAAGTTCGAGGTTCAGGTTCTTCTCATCAATGTCGATGAGGAAACCGTGCTCGTAACGGAACGCAACGCCGACCCCCAGGACCGCTCGGAATCGTCGATGCCGGGACCGAACACCGTCGTTGTCACCGACCGCACACTGTTCGCCGCCTTCGTCGGCACCGTGCTTCCCCTGGTCGGCCGGATCGACCCCGACCGCCCCGAAGCGGACCTACGTGCGGCGATGTCCGGCGAGGCCCGACTGGTCCTCGTCGATGGTTCGCTCGACTGCCAGGACGAAGCCCTGGAACCCGCCCTACGCCTGGCCGGTCGGCTGGCGATCGCCGTGCTGGTAGTAGGTGTACATCGCGATCGGACCGTGATGGCGACATGGGTCGAACGCGGGGCTGGAGCGTTCGTCGACGACGGCGCAACGATCGGGCAGCTCGTCGAAACAGCCCGGCAGCTGGCCCTCGGCCACACCGTGCTCGGCGTCAGCGTGCGCGAGTCGCTCCTCAGCGAACTGCGAGCAACTCGGGCAAAGAACCAGGAGAGATTCGCCGCGTTCGAGTCACTCACCAAACGCGAGCGTGACGTTCTCCGTCACCTGGCGCTCGGGACGTCGCCAGAAGATGTGGCACGGACGAGTTACGTTTCGCTCAATACGGTCCGAACCCAGATTCGGGGGATTCTCGCGAAACTCGACGTCGGTTCGGTGGTCGGCGCGGTGTCGCTGGCATACCGCACGGGATGGCTCCAGGCCGACCTCGCTCCGTAGGCGAGCGTCCCGAGCTACCGGCTTCGACGAAGCTCCGGACCAGTCGGTGCGAACGGACTACGGCAACCCATTTACCGTAGGTCTCCAGGATCAATGCGCCCAGCGGAAGACCACAGATCATCAACTTTGATGATCGACCGGTCTGGTGGTTGCCCGATGGTGAGTGCGTGGTTCTCGACGAGCCACGTTCCGAGAACCAATCACTCCACCCCTTCCGAAGGAATCCCAAACATGCTCGAACTTTTCGTCTCCATCCAGTCCTGGGTCGCCAGCCGCAAGGCTGAGATCGAGGAGCGTGGCGCCACTGCAGTTGAGTACGGCCTCATGGTCGGACTCATCGCCGTCGCCATCATCGGCGCTGTCTCGTTCCTGTCCAAGAGCGTGAAGACCACGTTCAACCGGGCCGGCAACGAAATGAACAACGTCTCGTCATCCTGATCCGCATCATCTGACCGGCAACGGGCGGCAAGGACCTCGGTCCTTGCCGCCCGTTGTGCAACACCGCATTGGCCGTTCTGCACCACCGCCTTCCGCCTGAACTGCCTTCTGCCAGACCACCCTGCCCCTTCCCGCCGTTCCTTCCCCCAGAAAGCCCTCCCTGATGCTCAAGCTCGCCGTGAAGATCCAAATCGCGGTCGCCCGCCACAGGGCCGAGGTCGAAGAACGTGGTGCCACCGCAGTCGAGTACGGCCTCATGGTCGGACTCATCGCCGTCGCCATCATCGGCGCTGTCTCGTTCCTCTCCAAGAGCGTCAAGACCACGTTCAACCGGTCCGGCAACGCCATGAACAGCGTCTCGTCGTCCTGAGTCGCCCAGGCCACCCAGCGAGTCCTTCCCCTGCCATGCGCTCCTTTGTCCGCCTGCAGAACGGTGTGTCCGAACTCCGGCGCCGACACGACGAGCGCGGCGCGACTTCGGTCGAATACGGACTGATGCTTGGTCTGATCGCCATCGGCTGCATCACGGCGTTCACGTTCTTCGGGCGGGCGAACCGGGCGGCCTTCAACCGGACGTCGAACGCCATCGACGCCGCGGTCGAGAGCTCGGCCTCCTGATCGCAGCCCGGCGACGGGGGTTACCCGAGCGCCCCGTACCTCCGACTTCCCCATCGAGCTCCGGCTGCAGCCGGAGCTCGATTGCTTTTCCCGCAGTCCCGCTCCGATGGGTCGTGAGGCACAGAAAAACCCGAACCGAGGCTCAAGGGTGCACCGGCATCGGCCGATGCAAACGTCACGGCCACCCCCTCGGGAACCGCTCATCCCACCCGCTCCTAGATGGAGACCCTCAGTGAATCGTCGCAAGCTCATCGGTGTCATCGCATCCGTTGCGGTTGCCCTCGTCGGCACCCTTGTCATCCTCCGCTCCTCGAAGTCGGCCACGCCAGCTCCTACGGCGCTTGCCGAGCCGGCGGTGAAGGTGCTGAAAGTGGTGAAGCCGGTTCCCAAGGGGACGCCGGCCGACAAGCTCGGCGACGCCGTGCAGGAAGTGAACGTGCCGGCATCGCAGAAGTCCGCCGGGGCTGCCGAGTCCTTGGCCGACCTCACCGGGCTTGTCGTGAGCACCGACCTCGTCCCTGACGAGCAGGTCATGAAAGCACGCTTCGTCACCGCCGCTGAGCAGCAGCGGGCCGAGGTCGCGAACAGCGGTGGGAGCGGGCTGATGGGTGTCTGGCTGTCGTTGGAGCCGCTACGAGCGCTCGGCGGACGCGTACAGCCGGGAGATCAGGTCGCCGTGGTCGCTTCCTTCGTGAATGTCCCCTCCAACGGCCAGAACGCCGAAGGCGCGGTCCCCGCTACGGCGATCATGCTTCACAAGGTCCCGGTGCTCGAGGTGGTCGGCGGCATCCTGCCGGTGGCGGCGCCGACCGACGGAAGCGCGGCACCGGCGGCCGTGGCTCCGATCGCTCCGCTGCTGATCAAGCTGGGCGTCACCGCCGGTGAGGCGGAGCGCCTCATCTATGCAATGAACAACGGAGCGCTCTGGTTGGCGAGCGAAGCCAACGACGTGCCCGAGGTGGACACCAAGGTCGTCACCCGTGACAACGTGTACGACCCGGGCATCCGCCGCAATGAGCTGGCTCCGCTCCCGGCCGCCGGCGCAAGCGGGATTTCCGGTTCGAATCCGCTGAACACCGATCCGTTCGCCACGCCGACCACGGTCGCCCCGGTCGACCCCGCTGCCTCGGCCGGTGCACCCCCGACCAAGGCGCCGGCCGCCGGGGCGCCGACGACGAAGGCGCCCGCCGCCGCTGCAGTGGCGCCGACCACCAAAGCGCCGGCCGTCGGAATCGCCGCCACGCCGACAGTGAAGCCAGCCGCATCGGCCACCGTCGCTCCCGTTGCGGCGCCCGCAGTGGGAGCCAAGCAGTGACCAATCTCGACCTCTCGAATTCTCCAGCCGGTGGCGACAGCCAGTACACGGCGAGCCAAACAGCCGAAGCCGGCCGGGCAGCAGAGGCGCCGCCCCCGGCCCCACTTCGACAAGTTGCCCGAGACGCCGGTGACGTCGCCCTCGTCGGCTCGGTCACCGCCTTCGAGCAGTCTGTCCGCCGCTTGCTCACGGCCAACGGTGGTCCCAGGATGCACCGGTGGCCGGCCCAGGGTGAGACGCCCGGCATCGAACGGATGGGCATCGCCTTCATCGGCCCCGACCTCGAAGTCGAGGCCATGGCGACGAGGGCCGAGTACGTGAACCGGACCAATCCCGGCGTCTATCTGGTCCTCGTCTCCGATCCCCGCCCGGGGCTCTTCGAACGGGCTCTCCGGGCCGGCGTGCGCGATGTCCTGTCCCCGAGCGCGACCGACGATGCGATCCTCGACGCGCTCGAGCGGGGCTTCGAGCACTCGGCCCGCTGGCGGGAGACGACCAACACCGGCACCGGCCGAGCGGAATCGACCAAACGGATCATCACGGTGCTCTCGCCCAAGGGTGGCGTGGGAAAGACGTTTGCGTCGACGAACATCGCCATGGCTCTGCATCAGCTCGCACCCGGACGGGTCGCCCTGATCGACCTCGACCTGCAGTTCGGCGACGTTGCCGGAACCCTGCACCTGAACCCGGAACACACCGCAGCAGACGCGGCGAGGGTCCTCGGCGGTGCCGAGGCATCGTCGATCAACTCGATGATGAAAGTGTTCCTGACACCGCACCCGTCTGGGCTGTTCGTCATGTGTGCACCGGAAGACCCCGCCGACGCCGATGACATCTCCTTCGAGCAGTCCGTCCAGGTCGTCAAGGCCCTCAGCCAAGCCTTCGACTACGTGGTGGTAGACACCTGTGCCGGTCTCGACCCGCACGCGCTCTCCGTCGCAGAAATCTCCACCGATCACGTCTTCGTGTGTTCGGTCGACGTGTCGTCCGTGCGATCACTTCGTCGGGAGCTCGACGCCCTCGATCGCCTCGGCATGACCAACCCGACCCGCCATTTCGTCATGAACCGCTTCGACGCACCCGGCGGAGCACGTCCGGAAGATGTCGAGGTGGCCGTCGGCATGCGAGCCCAGATCCAGATCCCGGCGGACCGAAACGTCCTCGCTGCGGCGAACCAGGGAGTTCCGATCACCATCGCCGATCCGAAAGCGATCATCGCCAAGAAGTTCGTGGGCTTCGCCGAGGGCCTGATGGGCGTGGAGTCCACCGCCCTTGCGGCACCCAAGAAGCCGGCGTTCTGGCGGAGGGGCAAGTGAAGCTCGGTCAGCGCCTCAAGGCGCAGGACACCAACACCCCGGCCGAGGTCACTCCCGAGGTCGCCGAGGCCGAACCGAACGAGATGCCGGCGTGGAAGCAGGCCGGCAACGCTCCGGCCGCCGTCACGGCAACAGCAACGGCGTCGCCGCGCCTCGTTGCCGCGGCCCGCAAGGACGATCTCCCGAGCAGCGCCGATCCGCTGCAGGCGCTCAAGGAACGACTGCACGAGCAGCTCGTCGAGCGCCTGGGCGCGAAGCTGTTCGACTCCTCGACGGGAGACCGCGACATGCGGGCAACCGTCGTCGACATGATCAGCCAGCTGCTCAGCCAGGAGACGGTCCCGCTCTCCATCGAGGAACGCCATCAGCTCGTGTCGGAGATCACCGACGACGTGCTCGGACTCGGTCCGATCGACCGATTCCTGAAGGACCCGACGGTGTCGGAAATCATGGTGAACGGATGCACGCCGATCTTCATCGAGCAGAGGGGCAAGCTGACCCGCTCGCAGCACCGCTTCATTTCCCACGAGCAGCTTCGACGAGTCATCGAACGTATCGTCGCCAACGTCGGCCGCCGCATCGACGAGTCATCCCCGATGGTCGATGCACGTCTTGCCGACGGGTCCCGCGTCAACGCAGTCATCCCACCGCTCGCGGTCGACGGCGCTGCCCTCACCATCCGGAAATTCTCCCGTGACCCTCTCCAGATCCACGACCTGATCGCCAAAGGGTCGCTGACACCGGAAGCGGCGCAGTTGCTCGCGGCGTGCGTCGCCGGCCACCTGAACATGCTGGTGTCCGGCGGCACCGGCACCGGCAAGACGACGATGCTCAACATCTTGTCGAGCTTCATCCCGGCCGACGAGCGCATCGTCACCATCGAGGACGCCGTCGAGTTGCAGCTCCGCCAGCCCCACATCGTCCGGCTCGAGACACGCCCGCCGAACATCGAAGGCAAGGGCGCCGTGACCATCCGCGACCTCGTCAAGAACTCCCTCCGAATGCGCCCCGACCGGGTCGTGATCGGCGAATGCCGTGGCGGCGAAGCACTCGACATGCTCCAGGCCATGAACACCGGTCACGACGGCTCGCTGTCGACCATCCACGCGAACACCCCGAGAGACGGCCTCGCCCGTCTCGAGACGCTCGTGCTGATGGCCGGCTTCGACCTTCCGGCCATGGCAATCCGCCAACAGATCGCCTCTGCCGTCGACGTGTTCGTCCAGATCGCCCGATTCCGTGACGGTTCGCGTCGCGTCGTCTCGATCACCGAGGTAGAAGGCATGGAAGGACAGACGATCACGCTCTCGGACATCTTCGCCTTCGACCACTCGGCCGGCATCGACAGCTCGGGACGTCACCTCGGCAAACTCAAGCCCACCGGCATCCGGCCGAAGTTCACCGAGAAGCTTGCCGACCACGGAATCTCTCTCCCGCCCGACATCTTCGGCTCGGTCGACGTCTTGAACTACGGAAGGAAGTAACGGCAATGCAGCGCGCCCGATTCTTTCGAGCGGTCTCACACGTCGTCCTCGGTCTGATCCTCCTCGCTCTCGCCGTCGCTCCCCAATCGTCGGGGAACGCCGCCGAGAGCCAGATCCGCGCACCACGATTCGACGTAGTGGCCGTTCTCGACACGTCGCTTCGGGACGGCCAGAACGCCAAGAACCTGGACGATCAGAAGCGCGCGCTCACCAAGTACGTTCGCAGTCTCCCGCCCGCCATTCGTGTGTCCATCGTGACCGTCGGCAAGTTCCCGACCGTGATCCGCGATCTCACCATCGAACGGGACGCCACCGTCGTTGCGGTGACGGATCTCACCGCCGACGGCGACGCAGCACTGCTCGACGGCCTGGTCCTCGCCGCCGATCAGTTCGAGACGATCGCCGAGAGCAAGAAGCAGATCGTCATGTTCACCGACGGCAACGATCAGTCGAGTTCGTCGACGATCGACCTCGTCAGAACCCGCTTGCTCAACGACGGGATCCGCGTCGACGCGATCACCTTCTCGACGGTGAACATGAACACCGCGACCATCGACCTCCTCACCGGCTCGACCGACGGACAGGCCGTGGCGGCCACTGATCTGAAGGGTGTCGTCGACCTCGCCGCCCGCACGACGGAGTGGGCTCGGCCAATCACCGTCGTCATCCCCACACCCCCGTCGCCCACGAAGAAGCTCCTCTCGTCTCCCCTGATCCGCTACGTGCTCATGGGTCTCGTGTTCATCGCCGTGCTCATGGCGATGTTGAACCTCACGTCACCGGGGCCGGAGAAGCTGAACCTCACCGGCCAGAAGGCCGACAAGAAGGGGGGCAGCACTCCTGTCGCCGGCTTGGCGGAGAGGATGACCCAGGTGGCCGACAAGGCCATCGCCAAGCAGGGGCGAACGAAGGGCATCAACGCGTCGCTGGAACGAGCGGGAATCAACCTCCGCCCGGGAGAGTTCGTCGTGCTTGCCGTCGCCCTCGGCACGGCATTCGGTGCGGTGGCCGTCCTCAAATACGGTCTCCTTATCGGCGCACCCGCGGGGATCTTCGGCATGCTGATCGGTGGAAAGGTCTTCCTCGCCCAGAAGATCAAGAAGCGCGCCGCCGCATTCGGAGAGCAACTCTCCGACACCCTGCAGCTGCTGTCATCGAGCCTCCGGGCCGGGCAGTCGATGATGCAGGCCCTCGACTCCGTCTCCAAGGAAGGCGACCCGCCGGCCAGTGAGGAGTTTCGCCGAGTGATCGTCGAGGCACGCCTTGGTCGTGACGTGGTCGACGCCATGAAGGCGATGGCCGACCGTGTGCAGTCCGAGGACTTCGGCTGGGTCGTCCCCGCGATCGAGATCAACCGCGAAGTCGGCGGTGACCTGGCCGAAGTGCTGGACACCGTGGCCAAGACGATTCGCGACCGCGCCGACCTCCGCCGTCAAGTCAAGACGCTCTCGGCTGAAGGTCGGTTCTCTGCCTTTGTGCTCCTCGGGTTGCCGGTCGCGATCACCGGCATCATCCGCACAAGCAACCCCGAATACATTTCGGCACTCGGCCACGGCAAGGGCCTCTACATGGCCGGCGGCGCAGTCGCTCTGATGGTCATCGGCGCGGTGTGGCTGATGAAGCTCTGCAAGATCGAGTTCTAGGTAGGAAGGACCGAGACCATGAACCTTCCTCTCGTGATCGGCGCGGTGTGCGCCATGGGCGCAGTTCCGATACTCGTCTGGACGTTCCTGTCCGACTCGTCGTCTCCGACCGTGTCGGCGTCGGAGTTGGTCGGTAAGCGCAAGGGAGATCCCATGGATCTCCGCAGCCAGATCCTCAAGCGCTCCGCCCGCGACCGGGCCCTCACCCCGTTCCTGGTGAAGGTCATGAAGCTCATGCGCCGCCTCACCCCGAAGGGGTGGACGGAGCAGATGGAACAGCGAATCGCCATGGCGGGGCTGAATCAGAAGTGGAGCGCCGAACGAGTTCTGATGCTCAAGGCCATCGGTCTGGTACTCGGCGGACTCTACGGATTCAAGAACCTTGCCGGGGGCATCAACGGCATCAAGGACCTGGTGATGGTCCTGGCGCCCGCTCCGTTCGGGTTCTTCCTGCCCGACATCCTCATCAAGAACAACGCCGACAAGCGCCAGAAGCAGATACAGCTGCAGCTTCCGGACTTCCTCGATCAGATCACCGTCGGGGTGGAGGCGGGTCTCGGTCTGGACGCGGCCATGGCCCGAACTGCGAAGTCGAACGACGGACCGCTCGCAGAGGAGTTCCGCCGAACGTTGCAGCACGTGCAGGCGGGCCTCTCGCGCGGCGAAGCGTTGCGCGGTCTCGCCAACCGCAACAAGGTGGTCGAGCTTCGGCAGTTCGTGGCGTCGATCCTCCAGGCCGAGCAGTTCGGCATCCCGATGGCGCAGGTGTTGCGGGTCCAGGCCGGCGAGCAGCGGCGCAAGCGTCGTCAGCGGGCCGAGGAGAAGGCCATGAAGCTCCCGGTCAAGGTGCTCTTCCCGCTTGTGCTCTGCATCCTCCCGGCCCTGTTCGTGGTCCTCATCGGCCCCGCCGCCCTCTCCATCATGGACGCCGGCCTCACGAGCAAGTAGCGGCTGAGGCTGACCAGTAACCATAGGAGAGAGGTTGCCCCCAATATATGGGGGCAGAACACCTCCTAACGCTGTTCGGAGGTGTTCTGCTGCACCGAACTGAGCCCTCAGAAGCGGGTCTACGGCTTCTTGGTCGTGCTGCTCGGCGTAGATGACGATGTCGGCTTCTTCGTCGTCGCCGTCTCGGAATCACCCGACCCCGAACCCGCGGCGGTTGTCGTAGGCGTCTGCCCCGGAATCGGCGGAACGCCCTCGGACGTCGTGTAGAGCGTGACGACCGTTCCGCGCTTGACCGTCGACCGGCGGACCGGACGGGTGAAGAGCACGGGCATGTCCGGCGCCCCGACCGTCGAACCGATCTTCAACCCGGCCGACCGAAGCTCAGCGGCGGCATCGGCGGGACTCATGTTGATCACGTTCGGTACAACCACCGAAGCGGGTCCTTTGGAAACGAGCAGCTTCACCGGCGCGTCCGTTGCGACCTCGGTACCCGACTTCGGACTGGTCCCGACGACGAGTCCCTTCGGCGTGACATCGGCGAACACCTCGACGACAGTCACGCCGAGCTTCGGCGGCAGGGTCGCCCGCGCCGTTTCCGGCGACAGCCCATTCACCTTGGGAAGGATGACCGTGGGCGGACCGCTCGAGACCACGAGGGTGATCACGGTGCCCGGTGGCTGGGCGCCACGAGGTGTCCACGAAATCACGTTTCCCTCGGGCACGGTCTCGCTCGGCTCGATTCGGCTCGGGTTGCTGAGCGAGAGGTTGGCCGCTCGCAGCACCGCAGTCGCCTGGTCGAGCGTGAGTCCGTCGAGCGAGGGGACCGTGACCGGTTCGGGGCCCTTCGAGAGGGTGAGTGTCACCGTCTCACCCCGCTTCAGCCGCAGCGGCGGTTGGGGGTCCTGGGAGACGACCTGGCCGACCGCCAGCTTGTCGTCGAAGACCGCGACGTCCGTGGCCACGGCGAGGCGTTCCGCTTCGATCGCCTGGGTGGCCGCCTCCAGCGTCATCTGCTCGACCCGCGGCACGGTGCGCAACTCCGGCCGCCGAGACCACAGGATCGCTCCGACAAGCCCTCCCACCACCACGATCAACACCAGCGAGGCGAGGAGCGTGGATAGGCGACGACGAGGGGTACGCGCCGGAGGAACGATCTCCCGTTCGATCCGGCGTCGGACGCCCGCCGTGGGAGTTGGCCCATCCCGCCCTTCGGCGTCGCGGGGCGGACCCGGCTCGAGCTTCCTGACCCCGGCGTCGGCCGCCTTCTTGTTGGACCGAGGCGGAACCGTCTCGTCATCAAAGAGCGCTTGGTCGAACACTCCGCCGGGCGAGTCGGCGGCATCGCGCCCGCTACGTTCGGGAACGCGGGCTGCGCCGCTGCCCGGAGGCCCGGCGGGTGCGTCCGGGGTTGCAACGAGAATGCGCGTCGGATCGCGACCGTCGAGCAGTCGTCCACGTTGGAGCACCCGAGCGCCGTCGAGGGGAAGCGGCTCGAGAGCCGGCAGGCGTCTGGCGATCTCCTCGAGCTCACGGACGAAGGTTGCGGCGTCGATGCGCTGCGCGGGGTCGCGCGTGCCGGCGGCATTGATCACCGCGCCGAGCTCCCCCATGATCTCCGGGGCGCGAAGATCCTCGACCGTCCGGGCGAACGCCGTGCTCTGCCAGTTGTCACGCGAGAACGGCACCACACCCGTAACGGACTCGACGAGCACGAGGGTGAGGGCAAACACATCGGACTTGTCCGTGGCATTCCCGACGACCTGTTCGGGCGCGAGGTAGCGCATGGTGCCGACCGGAGCAGTGTCGGCTTCCGTCCGAGCCGCTTCCGCCTTCGCCCGCGCCAGACCGAAGTCCGCTACGTGCGCCCGCTGGTCGTCGGTGAAGAGCAGGTTCGCCGGTTTGATGTCGCGGTGCACGTACCCGCGGGCGTGGGCGAACGCGAGGCCTCGTGCGGCGTCGAGCCCGAGTCGGGCCGCCTGCGAGGGAGTAAGTCGGTAGCCCTGGTCGAGGAGGTTCCGCAAGCTGCCGCCTTCCAGGTAGTTCGTCACGAGGTAGGGCGGTTCGCCGAGCGCGTTGGCGCCGTCATTGAAGTCGTGGACCGTCACGATGTTCGGATGGGTGAGCTGGCCGAGGGCCTCCGCTTCGATCCGGAACCGGCGTAGGAACTCCGGATCCTCGGCAAGCGAAGCGTGCAGCACCTTCACGGCAACCTGGCGGGCGATCTGGACATCGTGGGCCAGATAGACCCGGGCCGATGAGCCGGTCCCCAGGAGCGCGAGGAGGCGGTAGCGCTCGTTCAAAGCGCGGCCGACCAAATCTCCATCGAAGCCGGACACACACTGAGGGTAGTTCTGGATCTCTGGGAAACTGGGGAAATGGTCAAGCAGCAGGGCGCCGACGCAGTGCATTCGAGTAACTCGGTCGCCGATTCGGTCCGGAGGAATCGATTCGGCAATCGCCGAGAGCTGGCCGGCCGGCTCGGCGTGGCGATCGCCATTGCGTTCGCGTTGTGGCTCCTCGTGTCGGGACTCAACGAGAACAAGCCCACGCCCGAACGCGCCGGTTTTCCTGCTGGTCTCGAGTCCGTGAGTCCGGCGAACCTCTCCACCAACGTCCCTTCGCAGGCCACGATCGTCGCCGATCTGGAGTTCGGCCAGACCGGCGTCCTGGTGATCAACAGCCGCGAAATCCCGCTCGACCAGCTCGACTATGAACGGGCCACCGGCACCCTCTCATTCACCCCAGGGGAGGACCGCGAGTTCGAGAAGCTCCCGGGCAGCGACGTGAGCGCCGTCGTGATCTTCTGGCCCGAACAGGGCGAACGCGAGACCGATGCGAGCGAGTTCGCATGGACCTTCAAGGTCTCGTGACTGCCGCCATGACGAACGCGACCTCCGCTCCCCACCCCGACGCTGCCGTCGAGTCCGTCGAGGCGTTCTCCGAACGAGCCTCCGGGTGGCTCGAACAGCACCGAAGCGCCGCCCCGCCGGACTACGGCGCCATCTGCCCTCCGGATCTGATCGAACGAGGTCTGCAGTGGCAGCGGCTGCTCTTCGCCGAAGGGTTCGCCGGGATCGATTGGCCCGTCGAGTTCGACGGTCTCGGCCTCACACCCACCCATCGCGGTGCATGGGTCCGGGCCTGCGCCCTCGCCGGGGTTCCTCCCTTCCTCAACATGGTCGGCACGGTCCTCGCCGGCGGCTCGACGATGCTCTTCGGCACCGAGGAGCAGAAATCGGAGCATCTTCGACCGATCCTGGCGGCTCAACACACCTGGTGTCAGCTCTTCTCCGAACCGGGCGCCGGATCCGACCTTGCCAGTCTCTCGACGAAGGCGGAACTCGACGGTGACGAGTGGGTCATCACCGGGCAGAAGGTCTGGTGTTCGGGAGGGCGCTACTCCGACCGTGGGATTCTCCTTGCCCGCACCGACCAGAGCGCTCCCAAGCACAAGGGCATTTCGTTCTTCCTCTTCGACATGACGCGCCCCGGCGTCGATGTCCGTCCGCTCCGCCAGATGACGGGTGAGGCGGAGTTCGACGAGGTGTTCCTCGACGAGGTCCGCATGCCGGCCACGGCTTTGCTCGGCCCGTTGCACGGCGGCTGGAACGTCGCCATGGCCACCCTCACCAACGAACGGGGTTCGATCGGCTCGGCTGCCATCAGCCTGTCGCGTCGTATGGACAAGCTGGCAGAGACGCTTCGGCGGGAGGCCGGTGACGATGTCGACGGGGCAACCCGCGACTCCCTTGTCGAGATTCTCACCCGCGGGCGGGTCCTGGCCATGCTCGGCGCCCGTCAGGGACCGGTGGCATCGACAGCGGCGTCGCTGGGCAAGTTGGGGATCACCGAGCTGATGTTCGCGTCGGCCGAGGCTCGCACCTCGCTGGCCGGAGCCCAGGCCATGCTGCAGGACGACGAAGCGGCGAGATCGCTCGTGGCCGCGCCCGGGGCGAGAATCGCCGGTGGATCGAGCCAGATCCAGCGCAACCTCATCGGGGAGCGTCTTCTCGGGCTTCCGGCCGAACCACGACCGGCCTGAGCTCAACACGTCGATTCGGACGGACGACACGTCTCAAGGTCGAACTGCGATAGGTCGATAGACCTATCCGTGACGTCGTCATCGTTCGGATCACGCCTCGGGGAGTTCGCGTTGTCGCACCATCTCCCGCACGAACACGACCGCTGCGTGGTGATCGGCCGACGGCACGTGTGCCGTCGATGCCTTGTGCTCTATCCGGTCGCCTTTGCCGTGATGTTCCTCACGCTGGGCTCGATCGGCTGGCCCGAGCGACTCGACCCCGTCCTGCTTCTGCTCCTGCCCGTTCCCGTCGCGATGGAATACATCGCCGAGCAACTCGGTGCGGTCCGCTATCACGCCCGTCGTCAGGTGCTTCTCACGATGATCGCCGCTCCCGCTCTCGGCACCGGGCTGGCCCGCCACAACGTCTCGCCGTTCGAGACCTGGTTCGTGGTGATGGTCGGTGTGCACGGAGGGGCGTGCGGCGTCGCCCACCTGATCGCATCTTCGCGAAGTGAGCGGGCAGAACAACAGTTGCGGGTCGCCGAGGCCGAGTCCGATCCGGTGCTGGACGGCTTCGATTCCGCAGAGGAGTTCCGCAACTATCTCGACGACCGCGCCGCTTCCTGAGCGACTGCCGTCATCGGTAGGTCACGGCGACGGGAGCTCGCCGGTTTCAAGCAATCGAACGAATGCTGCTTCATCGAGCGTAGGAACGCCGAGCTCCCCGGCTTTCGTGACCTTGGCCGCGCCGGGTTCCTCACCGATGACGACGGCGGTGGTCTTCTTCGAAACACTTCCTGGCGACTTCCCGCCACGCGAGGTGATCGCCTCCTCCGCTCCTTCGCGGGTGAAGCCGACGAACGAGCCGGTGACCACGACCGACATCCCGACGAGGTTCTGGGTGAGCGCGGGTGGCGGCGGGCCGGCAAAGTTGACGCCGGCCGACCGGAGCCGTTCGACGACTGCGCGGTTCGCGTCGTTGTCGAACCATTCGGCGACGGAGTTGGCGATCACCGCGCCGACACCGTCGACCGCGGCGATCTCCTCGGCAGACGCCTCAGCCAGGTCATCGAGCGAGCCGAAGGCCTTGGCCAGAACGTGACCCATCGTCCCGCCGACGTGGCGGATGTTCAGACCGACGAGGAGGTTGCCGAGCGGACGGGACTTGGACCCCTCGATCGCATCGAGAAGGTTCTGGACGGAGACACCGCCGAATCCCTCGATTCGACGGAGCTCGTCGACCCGATCGGCAAGCGAATAGATGTCGGCGACGTCGCTGATGAGCTTGGCGTCGAGGAACGTCGACACCGTTTTCTCGCCGAAGCCCTCGATGTCCATAGCGCCACGCGATCCGAAGTGCACAAGACGCGCCCACTGCTGGAACGGACAGCGAGCCTCCACACATCGGGTGTCCGACTCACCTTCGGGTCGCTCGAGCGCGGACTTCAGATCGCACGGACACAGCGTCGGGAACTCCCAGACGGGTAGCCCCTCAGGGCGGAGCGCGAGCACCGGGCCCACGACTTCCGGGATCACGTCGCCCGCCTTTCGCACCGTGACGGTGTCACCGGGGCGGACATCTTTGATTCGCACCTGATCCTGATTGTGAAGCGTGGCCATCGAGACGGTCGAGCCGCCGACGAAGACCGGTTCCAGTACCGCGAACGGCGTGGCCCGACCGGTCCGCCCGACAGAAACCTCGATAGCGAGCAGCAGCGTTGTTCGCTCCTCAGGCGGGAACTTGAACGCCGTGGCCCACCGTGGGGCCTTCGACGTGCTCCCGAGCTCACGCCGCAACGCCAGGTCATCGATCTTCACGACGACACCGTCGATCTCGTAGGGAAGGTCGTGGCGGTGCTGCGTCCAGTGCGCGCAGTAGTCGGCGACATCGTCGAGTGTGTCCACCGCCCGAATCTCCGGACTCACCGGGAATCCGCAATTCCCAAGGAAGGTCAGCGTCTCGCTATGCGCGCTGAACAATGGCCCGCCTTCGATCACGCCGAGTTGGTAGGCCAGGAAGCTGAGCTCTCGCCCGGCGGTGATGGCGGGATCCTTCTGGCGCAACGAGCCCGCGGCCGAGTTGCGCGGGTTGACGAAGAGCGCTTCGCCCGCCTCCGCTCTCCGACGGTTCAGCGCAGCAAAGGCCTCCGTCGGCATGAAGACTTCACCGCGGACTTCGAGCAACGACGGGACCGAACCGAGCAGCGCACCAACCGGGGTAACGGGGATCAGCCGTTTCGGGATCGCCGGGATCGTGCGTACGTTCTCGGTGACGTCCTCCCCGACACGGCCGTCACCACGCGTGGCTCCTCGAACGAACACTCCATCGCGGTACAGCAGCGACATCGCGAGACCGTCCACCTTGAGCTCACAGACGAACCTCGGTGACGCGTCATCGCCCAGGAGCTTGGCGTTCCTCGAGCCCCATCCGCGGAGCTCGTCCGCATCGAAGACGTTGTCGAGCGACATCATCGGCTGCAGGTGCTCGACCTCGGCGAAGCTCGTCATCACCGGGAGCCCTCGTACCGTTTGCGTCGGCGAGTCGGGTGAGACGAGGTCCGGGTGAAGCGCCTCGATGCGACGAAGTTCGACGAGCAGCGCGTCGTAATCGCCGTCGCTGATCGTCGGTGCATCGAGTTCGTAGTAGCGACGGTCGTGCTCGCCGATCGCGCGGCGAAGTTCGTCGGCTCGCGCCCTCGCCTCGTCCAGGTCCATCGGGCGAAGGTAACGCACCCCGGGCCGGTCAGCGGTCAGGAGAGCGCAGTCCCGGAGACGTCGCCGGCCACGCACCGCCGATCGTGGGTAAGGATGGAGAGCGATGTCCAGCCCGATCAGCAGCACCGCCCCCTCGCCACCGGAACGTCAGGCGACCGAGTCGGACGCCGGGCGAACCGTCGCACCGTTCGAACGCGTCGCACCGCACCTCACGCGCGGTGCATGGGGTGCGTTGATCATCGGTGGGTTGCTGCTCGGTCGGGCCGTCGACGGGCGGAGCACGGCCGTGACGATCGTCAGCCAAGTCCTGTGGTGGACGACATGGGGGGTCGGGCTGGTCGCCGTGCTCGTCTGGCACCCGGCCGGACTGGTGTTCCTCCGCTGCGCATCGCCCTTTGCCGTGGCCGCCACGACCTGGGCGGTCATCCAGACCGGAAGTGACGCCGTTGCCCTCCGGGTCCTCGCCCTCGCCGTCGCCGTCGTCGCGTTCTTGACCACGGAGTGGAGCGAGGTCGGCCACCTCTGCGTCAACGGTCCGGCCTACCCCAACGAGCGTCGGTTCCTGCTGCGACCCGCCGCCGCCCTCATGGTGGGTCCGCTGCCCGTCTTCGGTGCGCTGACCGGCGCTGGCGTTGTTGTCGGTCCGCTGTTGCTGGCGTCGCGACAGTGGGTCGCCGGAGGGGCCGCGACCGCCGTCGGCATCGCATTGGTACGGGTTCTTGGCAAGGCGCTCTACGCCCAAGCCCGTCGATTCGTGGTGTTCGTGCCGGCCGGGTTCGTGCTCCACGACGAATTCGTCGTCCGTGACCCCGTGCTCTTCCAACGCCGCATCGTCGAACAACTCCGCCCCGCTCCGGCACAATCGGACTCACTGGACCTCACCAACGGTGCCGCCGGTCTCGCCGTCGAAGCACTGCTGACCGAGAAGGCCGAGATCGTGCGGGTGACATCGCGCCGCACCTCGGAGACGGGCAGCACCGCCCGATTCCTGTTCGTGCCCACCCTTCCCGGCCGCCTACTCGACGAAGCCCGCTCGAGGCGCCTCACGCGCTGACGCGACGGCCCTACGGGCAACGACGGAGCTACTCCCGCGTCGCGATTCCGCCGGCGACGACGACGTCGGACTCCCCGTCATCACCGGCGACCGTGGCGTAAAGCACCACGCTCTGGCCGGGCGCGACACGCGTTTGCGGTTCGGCGAACGTGACGGCCATCCGGTCGCCGACGGTTTCCGCGGTGCAGCCCACGGGCCGCCCGTGGGCCGAGGTCTGGACGCGGAGCGCGCCACCCAGCAAATCCGGGCCGAGCGGGAGCGTGACCGTATGGAGCGTGACGCCATCGCGCCGCAAAGCGTCGCGATCGCCCACGGTGACGACGGCGTTCGCGACGTCGATGTCGACGACGTAGCGGCGGTCGGCGGCGCCGCTGAGTCCGAGGTTGCGGCGCTGCCCGATGGTGACGAGTTCGACGGCGTCGGTATGACCGACATGCGTCCCGTCGGCGTCGACGATCTTGGCGGGACGCAGCGGGATGCGGTCGCCGAGGAAGACCCGACGGCCGCCACCGGTCTCGGCGATGAAGCAGACCTCCATGCTCTCGGCCTTCGCGGCCGTTCGCAGACCCATGGCCGACGCCTTCGCCCGCACCTCGGTCTTCGTCAGATCGCCGACGGGGAACAGTGTGTGGGTGAGAACGTCCTGGCCGAGCATATGCACCACGTAACTCTGGTCCTTGGCGTCGTCCAACCCGCGGCCCACGGCGAACCGACCATCGGGCATGGTGATGCGTCGGACATGGTGGCCGGTGGCAATGGCCTCGAAGCCGAGCTGGGTCGCCCGATGGAGCAGACGATCAAACTTGAGGAATCGATTGCATTCAACGCACGGATTCGGCGTTTCCCCAATGCCATGTGCACGTACGTAGGGATCGACGACGTTGGCGGTGAACTCTTCGCCGAAGTTGAAGACGTAGTGGCGGATGCCGAGCTGCTGGGCGACGCGTCGGGCGTCGTCGACATCGGCGACGGAGCAGCAGCCCGAGTCGGAGTCGCCGCCCCAGAGTTTGAGCGTGACACCGGCGATCTCGTGCCCCTGCTCCTGCAGGAGCGCTGCGGCCACGGTGGAATCGACACCACCGGAGAGGGCGACGAGAACCTTCACCGAGAGCTGCCACGGAGCTGGTGGAGCACGCGAGGCAGGACGCCGAGAACGGCGTCGACATCGTCGTCGGTCGAGGCCGAACCGAGCGTGAGCCGCAGCGCCCCGCCGGCCCGTTCCTTCGCCACGCCCATCGCAAGCAGCACCGGGGACACGTGGAGTGCGCCGCTCGCGCAGGCCGAACCCGCGGACGCCGCGATGCCGGCCTCGTTGAGCAAAACCAGCACCGCCTCGCTCTCGACGCCATCGATGGTGAGGTGGGCGTTGCCGGCCACCTTCAACGAACGATCGGCAACGGTCTCGACACAGCCCTCGACCGCGTCGAGGATGCCGTCGACGAGGCGGTCGCGGAGCCGCGTCACCCGCTCGACCACTTCGTTTCGCGTGGCCTCAGTGATTTCGGTCGCGGCCGCGAGACCAACGATGCCGGCGACGTTCTGGGTGCCGCTTCGTCGCTCGCGCTCCTGGCCGCCGCCGTGCAGCAGTGGCGTGATCGTGCGACCCTCGCGGACGGTGAGCACGCCCACGCCCTTGGGCCCACCGAACTTGTGGGCGGAGAGCGCGACGAAGTCGGAGCTCGCCGTGATTGGTCGCAGATCGAGCCACACGGGAGCCTGCACCGCGTCGACGACAAGCGTGGTGTCGGGACGCGACCCGAGAAGGCAGGCGAGCTCGGCGAGCGGCTGCACTGTGCCGACCTCGTTGTTGACGGCCATCACCGCCACAATCAGCGGCCTGTCTCGCAGGCGGTCGACCACCGCCGCAGTGGCGGCGAGGTCAAGGACTCCCGATGCCGTGACCGGCAGGGTCTCGTGGTCGGCCTGCCCGGTGGCCGCCAGCCATTCCGCCGTGGCCCGCACGGCATCGTGCTCGATCGCGCTGGTCAGGACGGTCGGTCGGCGGGACAGGTAGCCGAGGTTGCCGCGCAGCGCCATGTTCAGCGACTCGGTTCCGCCACCGGTGAAGACGAGTTCACGCGCCTGGCAGCCGACGAACGAGGCCACCGTGTCACGGGCGTCCTCGAGCGCCGAGCGCGCCGCCGCGGAGATGTCATGCACGCCCGACGGATTTCCGTAGGACCCGCGCAGGACGGTGACCATGGCGTCGATGGCGGCGGGGTGGAGCGGGGTTGTGGCTGCGTGATCGAGATAGTTCATGTCAGTTCGTTCCGGCAACCAGGAGCGGAGCGTGATCGAGATAATGCATGTTTCTCAGTTCGTTCCGGCAAACAAGGGCGGAGCGTGATGGTCCACAGATTGCCGGCGATCCGCGCCGACAACCGTGCGAGTGCTCGGGTGACGACGTAACACCAGCGTAGGACCAGGGGTCCGCTACCCTGGACAGCGAAATGAGTCAACTCCGACTTGATCCTCTGACCGGCCGATGGGTCGCGATCAACGCCGAACGACGTCAGCGTCCCAACGAGTTCCAGTCCCGTCGACTCGACGTCGAGACCGATCCCGGTCGCCCCTGCCCCTTCTGTCCCGGTCGGGCCGAAACCGAGCCGCCGACGCTGGTCACGCCCGGCGCCGACGGGAGCTGGCGTGTCCTGGTCGTGCCGAACCTCTACCCGGCCTTCGAGGGCCGCGAGCCGATGGTCGTCGAGCACCTCGGACCGATCTTCACCCAGGCTGACGCGTCCGGGATGCACGAAGTGCTGGTAGTGCATCCGTCGCACGACTCGTCGTGGGCCGATGTCGACGACGAGCAGGCCGAATACGTGATGGCGGCCATCGCCGCCCGCGCCGAGGCCCACTCCACCATGCCGGAGCTCCGCTACAGCCAGGCCATCGTGAACTACGGCCGCGAGGCCGGCGCATCGCTCGTGCACCCGCACGGGCAGCTGCTCGGTCTTCCTTTCGTTCCGGGCGAGATCGTGGGCGAGCAACTCGGTTTCGACCGGTTCTCCGGCGCCTGCCTGCTGTGCACGACGATCGAGGCCGAGCTCGACGCCGGCGCCCGCATCGTCTACGCCGACGACCGCGTCGTGGTGATCTGCCCTTATTGGAGCGGCACGCCGTTCGAGATGCTGGCCATCCCCCGCTGCCACAACGGACACCTCCACACGGCGGAGCTTGCCGACCTCACCGCCGTCGGCATCGGCCTGCGCAACGGATTGGCCGCGCTTCGCAGCGGCCTCGGTGACGTCGCCTACAACATCGTGTTCCACTCCGCTCCCTACCGGGCGCAGGGCACCTTCCACTGGCACGCCCACGTGTATCCGAAGGTGACCACGCGAGCCGGCTTCGAGCTCGGCACCGGAGTGCTCATCAATGTCGTGCCCCCCGAGGATGCAGCGACGCTCCTCGCGGCAGCTCGCGTCTGACCCTCAACGCAGGGGCGCGGCGCGGCCTTCTCCAGATTTTTCGTCGCTTCCCGAATCGTGAGCGCGGTGGTTGTCCCAACGGACGCACCGCCGCCCGCCGCACCGGCGCCGGTATACCGAGGAACGGTGCGATCCCTTTCATCTAGGCGGCCATCGGCGCGGCCCGCTCCGGATCGGCAACCGTCGTCAGCGCCGCCCGGACCTGGCCAACCCAGTTCATCCGCCGACGACCGGCTCGACCGGCAGACGGTTTGCGGCAAGTCGGGCTCGTTCGGCGCGGAGATCCGGGATGAGAATCATCGAACCGAGCAGGATCATGACCGCACACAGGCTGCCGACGCTGCGCGGACTCACGTCGTGATCAAGGAGCCAGAGCCCGACGAACGGCGCGATCACACCCCGCACCCCCGTGGAGAACGTGTGCAGCGACGAATAGTCGGCGAGGTGCTCGGGCGGGGCAAGACGCGACGTCCACAGCGCCCACATCACGTCGCCTCCCGCCGCCGAAACGCCGAACACCACCGCACCGAGGACGAGACCGGTCATCGACGTTCCCGCGAAGAACACGACGATGCTCGCGGCGAACCCGATGTTGACGAGGATCCGGGCGACGAAGAACGGAAGGTGATCGAAGACCCAGCCGTAGCCTGGAGCGAGCAGGAGACGCAGCACCGCCGGGATCGTGATCGTAAGTGCGCCTATGGTCGAGGAGCTCGCGTCGACGCCGTACCTCGGATCGGCCAGGAACTCGACCCGCAGCGGGATCATCATCAGGTTCGCGAAGCCCATGAGCATCCACGACGAGAGCGTGAGACGCAGCGTCCGATCTGTTTGCAGGAGGGCCCAACGACGGGCCCACGGGTGTTCACGCCCGTCGTCACGAAGCGGAGCGTGAGGCCGCAGCGCCGGCCCGCCGAAGGTGCGCATGCACGCCGCCGACCCGAACAGCGCGACGAGCAGCAGCAGCTGCGCCCATCGCCACGTTGCCGCGTCGCGTCCGAGCAGACGTCCGACGCCGATGGCCACCAGTCCCGAACAGGCGAACTTCGCGGCGATGGTCAGCGACAGCAGGCGACCCCGCCTATCGGCGGGGAACTGGTCCGTGTAGATCGTCTGGAGCAGCGCCCACTGCGCGCCGGTCGAGGTGAGGGCTACGAGACATCCGATCACGAACACCGCCGGGTGCGGCCAGAGCAAAGGTGCGACCACCCCCAGCGAGCCGATGACCAACATCCGCGCGCCGGCATCACCCGGCGACATGCCTCGGCGCGTCGCGTGGGTGAGGGCGACCGGCGCAAACAGGAGACCGACCTGGGCTCCGGCGACGATCGTGGCCTTCCAACCGGTCGACAGATCGAAGTGTCGAAGGGCGATCAACAGAAGGAACGTGGACCCGAAGGCCTCGATCGTGCCGGCCGGAAAGGCCCGGAGCAACTCGATCCGAAAGGACCGCCGGACCGCCTCGGCACTCGGTTCGGACGGGGCTGCCGGCACCCGAGATCCACCGTCTGCCACGAGACGGACAGTGTACGACCGGATGAACCGCTCCCCCGGATGTCGCTCGCCCGCCCCGAGTTCGGGCAGGGACCGGCGGGAGGCAAGAATGTTTGTCGTGCCCGGTACCGAATCCGCCCCCAGATCCACCGCCGTCGTCCTTGGAGGCGGTGGGGCCACCGGCGTCGCCTGGATCGCCGGCGTTGTCCACGGGCTCTTCGACGAGGGCGTGGATCTGCGAACCACGGACCTCGTCGTCGGGACATCGGCGGGATCGGTCGTCGGTTCCTGGCTGGCGACCGGCGTCCCGTTCGAGGAGCTCGAGGCCAAGGTGCTCAACGACACGGGCGTTCTCGCCGCCGAGGCGATGTCATCGATCGACCTGCTGGCGTTGCTGGCCGTGTTCGAGGTATGGGACAAACTGCCTGACGCGACGCCGGCGTCGCTGGCCCTCGTCGGCGAACAGGCCAAGTTGGCGAAGACGATCAGCCTCGCCCGGTTCCGGGAGCTGATCGACCCGGAACTCCCCCAAGCGTGGCCGAGCACGAGATTCCTCGCCACCGCGGTCGACGCCGACTCGGGCGAGTTCGTCGTGTTCAGCGCGGAAAGCGGGGTACCTCTGGCGGACGCGGTGGCGTCGAGCATTTGTGTCCCGGGGATCTTCCCGCCGGTTCCGGTCGGTGGACGGCTCCTCGTCGACGGTGGCCTGCGGTCCGGAACCAGTGCCGACCTTGCCGCCGGCTACGCCACCGTCGTCGTGCTCGCCCCGATCGGTTCTCGCACCGACGGCATGGACCCGGCGGCCGGTCGATTGGCCGCGGCCGAAGTCCGCGAACTGGAAGCGGCTGGCGCGACGTGCACACTGCTCTTCCCCGATGATGCCGCCAACGACGTCATCGGCATCAACCGCATGGACGCAACGATCTCCGCCGCCATCCTCGCGGCAGGTCGGCGCCAGGGCCGCGCGCTCGCCGCGACGATCACCTGGCCGTAACCCTGGCGCCACGCCGATCGTCGGGGGCGTCACGCTCAAGAAGGTGGGGCTTGCCGACCGATAGCAGGGCGACGCCACTACGATCTTTTCGGCCGTATCCGCGTCTGTGCCTACCTCCTGATGACCAACCCCGACGTTTCCCCGCCGTTCGGCCTTCGTCTCGGCACCGACGGTTCGCCGACCACGATCGCCGTTCCGACCGGTCCGCAGGCCACGTCCGTCGACCTCTGCCTGTTCGCGTCCGGCGCCCCGGATGCCGCCGAGACCCGCTTCACCTTGACGAATCGGCTCGGAGCGTCGTGGTGGGATGTCCTCCCTCCAGGACTCGTCACCGACGGCACGCACTACGGGGTCCGCGTGAGCGGCAATGGCCACAACGAGGCGAAGCTCCTGCAGGACCCCTGGGCGCTCGCGTACTACGGTTCGGTCGACTGGCTGAGCAAGCCGGGTGTCCATTCGTATCCTGACCCGGGCGACAGCGCACCGTTCACCATGCGCGGTGTCGCCGTCGACGGCCGATTCGAGTGGGGTGCCGACGTGCGGCCGGACACCCCCTGGACCGACACCGTGATCTACGAGGTGCATGTCAAAGGCGCTACGAAGACTCACCCCGACGTTCCCGCCGAACTGCGGGGGACCTACGCCGGTTTCTGCCATCCAGCGTTCGTGGCCCATCTGGTCGGTCTCGGGGTCACCGCGGTCGAACTCCTGCCGATCCACCAAAACGTCCCCGAGGAACGTCTCGCCCTGCTCGGGCTCACGAACTACTGGGGCTACAACACAGTGGGATTCCTTGCCCCGCACAACGGCTACGGGAGCGGCGGAAGCGGATCGGCCCTCGTACGCGAGTGCAAGGGAATGGTGAAGCTGCTGCACGAGGCTGGGATCGAAGTGATCCTCGACGTCGTCTACAACCACACGTGTGAAGCCGGACCGGATGGGCCGTTGCTGGCCTATCGCGGCCTCGATCCCTACGGCTGGTATCGCCCTCACGACACCACCGGCTGCGGGAACTCGGTCGACACGACCCAGCAACTCGCCCTCACACTCATCATGGATTCGCTTCGCTACTGGGTCGAGGAGTTCCATGTCGACGGCTTCCGGTTCGATCTCGCGACCACGCTCGGCCGGGGACGCGACGGGCAGTTCGATGCGCAGGGAGCGTTCATCAACGCAATCGCCCAGGACCCCGTGCTGTCGAAGGTGAAGCTCATCGCCGAGGCGTGGGACGTCGGACCGGGCGGGTACCAGGTCGGTTCCTTCCCGGCGCCGTGGGCCGAATGGAACGACCGGTACCGTGACCTCGTCCGCGACCACTGGCACAACCAGCCGAGACCCCTCGGCGCCTTTGCCCGCCGGATCACCGGCAATCCCGATCTCTTCGCCGCGTTCGGACGGCGGCCCTGGTCGTCGGTCAACTTTGTCACCGCGCATGACGGATTCTGCCTACGCGACCTCGTTTCCTACGACGTCAAGCACAACGAGGGGAACGGCGAGGCGAATCACGACGGATCGGGCGACAACCGCTCGTGGAACCACGGTGTCGAAGGCGAGACCAAGGACCCGATCATCGCGTCGGCCCGTCGACGGACCCAGCGCAACCTGCTCGCCACGCTGATCCTCTCCCAAGGCACGCCCATGCTGCTCGGTGGCGATGAGCTGGGCCGCACCCAACACGGCAACAACAACGCGTACTGCCTCGACAACGAGACCAGCTGGTTCGACTGGTCGTCCGTCGACACGTCCCTCACCGAGTTCGTACGCGAACTTACGGACCTCCGTCGATCATCGGCGGTGTTCCAGCAGCGTGATTGGCTCGCCGAGGACGACGCCCAGTGGTTCTCGCCGAGCGGCGAACCGATGACCATCGCACAATGGGACGACCCGGAGGGATGCGGTCTCCAGTTGCTGCTCCTCGGCACCTCGGATGAGCGGGATCGGCTCGTCGTGCTCCACGAAGGCGACGAACCGGAGGCGTTCACCCTGCCCAAAGGGGATTGGACCACGCTGCTGACAACGGCGCTGCCCGGTGATCCCGCGCTCTCGATCGTGGACGGGGTGTTCTGCCCCGAGTACCCCTGCGTCGCCGTATTCGCCCGCGCGTAGTTGCCTCAGCCGTTCTGGCCGAGGATGAGCACGCTCAGAGGAGGCAGCGTCAACGTGGCGCGGCCCAGGGTGTCGGCCCACACGGCTCCCGCATTGCCGACGCCACTGCCGCCGAACTCCGACGCATCCGTGTTGCAGAGCTCGCGCCACTCGCCACCGCGAGGCAGCGTGACCCCGTAATCCACCCGGACAATGGGGGCCAGGTTGGCGATGCAAACAACAGGACCCGCACCATGCGTGCCCGACTCGCCCGGCCAGCGGACGAACGCGTACACGTTCGCCGAGGCGTCCTCGCTGACGATCCACCCGAAGCCTTCCGGCGCGAAGTCGTGCTCGTAGAGCGCTGGGTACGACGCCTGGATCTGGTTGAGCGAGCGGACGAGGTCGCGAATCCCCGCGTGGGCCTGATCGCCGAGGAGCCACCAATCGATCGTGGCGTCGACGTTCCACTCGTTCCACTGGCCGATCTCCGCCCCCATGAACAGCAGTTGCTTGCCCGGGTGGGCCCACATCCACGCGTAGAGCGAACGCAGATTGGCCCGCTTTTGCCAATCGTCGCCGGGCATCTTCGTGAGCAGTGAGCCCTTGCCGTGGACCACTTCGTCGTGGCTCAGCGGAAGGACGAAGTTCTCGGTGAAGGCGTAGAGGAGGCCGAACGTGAGGCCGTGGTGGTGGTGTTGACGGTGAATGGGATCCTTCGAGAAGTACTCGAGGGTGTCGTGCATCCACCCCATGTTCCACTTGAAGCCGAACCCGAGACCGCCCGCATCGACCGGCCGCGACACCGATGGCCACGCCGTCGACTCCTCGGCGATGACGAGCACGCCCGGCACGTGTGCGTGGACGACGGTGTTGAGCTCGCGGAGGAACTCGACGGCCTCGAGGTTCTCCCGCCCGCCGTGGGGATTGGGGATCCACTCACCGTCCCGACGGGAGTAGTCGAGGTAGAGCATGGAAGCGACGGCATCGATGCGTAGGCCGTCGACGTGCAGTTCCTCGAGCCAGTAGAGCGCGTTCGCGATGAGGAAGTTCCGGACTTCGGTGCGTCCGAAGTTGAACACGTACGTGCCCCAGTCGGGATGCTCGCCCTGACGCGGGTCGGCGTGCTCGTAGAGCGCCGTACCGTCGAAGCGGCCCAGCGCCCACTCGTCCTTCGGGAAGTGGGCGGGCACCCAGTCGACGATCACGCCGATGCCGTGGCCGTGGAGGATGTCGACGAAGTGGCGGAACTCGTCGGGCGAACCGAACCGGGATGTCGGTGCGAAGTACCCGGTCACCTGGTAGCCCCAGGAGCCACCGAAAGGGTGCTCGGCAACGGGCATGAGCTCGACGTGGGTGAACCCGAGGTCCTTCACATGGGCGGCGAGCTCCTCGGCGAGCTCGGCATAGGGGCGCGTTCCCCGCCACGAACCGAGATGGACCTCGTAGATCGACATCTGGGAACGCCATGGGTTCGCCGAACCGCGCCGGGCAATCCATGGGGCGTCGTTCCACTCGTAGGCGGAGGATTCGATGACACTGGCCGTTCGGGGAGGAACCTCCGTCGCCCTCGCCAGGGGATCGGCCTTGTGGACGGTACGACCGTCGGCACCGCGCACGGCGTATTTGTAGCACTGGCCCACCGTGGCCCCGGCGACAAACGCGGACCAGACGCCGGTCGACCCGACCGCCAGCATGTAGTGGCTCGTGGCGTCGAAGGCGTTGAAGTCACCAACGACGGACACCGACTGGGCATCGGGCGCCCACACCGCGAACCAGACGCCAGGAGTCCCGTCGTGCACCCCGACATGGCTGCCCAGGTGCTCCCACAGGCGAAGGTGCCGGCCCTCGTTGAAGAGGTACCGATCGATTTCGCCCCAGCGGGGGTCCGCGTTCTCAAGCACGAGGTGCACCCTACTGGGGTGGGAGTTCCGGCGACGGGCCCGGCCAGCGGATCACCGAAGGGGTTCGACGCCCCAGATCTCCGTGGCGTACGCCCGGATCGTGCGGTCCGAAGAAAACATCCCCATGTTGGCGACATTGCGGATCGTCTTGGTCGTCCAGAGGGCCGGGTCCCGGTAGTCGGCCTCGACATGACGCTGCGCGGCGGCGTAGGAGTCGAAGTCGGCAGCGAGGAAGTACTCGTCGCCATGGTCGACGATGAGCTCCACCAACGGGGCAAACGCTCCGTGGTCTTCGGGTGAGAAGAACCCCGAGCGCACGAGATCGAGCGCGCGGCCGAGGGGTGACCCGGCCCCGAGGTAGACGTTGGGGTCATAGCCCCGGGCCCGGAGGGCAGCGATGTCCTCGACGGTGTTGCCGAAGATGTAGATGTTGTCGTCGCCGACACAGTCGCGGATCTCCACGTTGGCACCGTCGAGCGTACCGATGGTGAGGGCGCCGTTGAGGGCGAACTTCATGTTGCCGGTCCCCGACGCCTCCTTGCCGGCAGTGGAGATCTGCTGGGAGAGATCGGCCGCCGGGATGAGCAGTTCCGCGAGCGACACGTTGTAGTTCGGAAGGAACAGCACCTTCAGCTGGTCGTTGACCTGAGGGTCTTGGTTCACCGCTCGGCCCACGGCGTTGGCGAAGCGGATGATCAGCTTGGCCACCGCGTAGCCTGGCGCCGCCTTGGCACCGAAGAGGACCGTGCGCGGGACGCGATCGGACGACGGCTGTTCTTTCAGCTCCTGGTAGAGCGCAACGCAGTGCAGCAGGTTGAGAAGCTGGCGCTTGTACTCGTGGAGTCGCTTGATCTGCACATCGAAGATCGACGACGGATCGACCCGCTCACCGGTCGTCGACTCGACGTAGCGACGGAGCTCGTCCTTGTTTGCTGCCTTCACCGCCCGCCAGTCCGCACTGAACGCGGCATCGCCGACGAAGGCCTCGAGGCCGCGGAGACGGTCGAGGTCCGTCGTCCATGACGGACCGATCTTCGAATCGATCAATGCCGATAGTCCGGGGTTGCAGGCCCGGAGCCAACGCCGCGGGGTGATCCCGTTCGTCTTGTTGTTGAACTTCGCCGGCGAGAGCTGGAAGAAATCGTTGACGAGACCGCTCTTGAGAAGTTCGGTGTGCAGCGCCGCGACGCCGTTGACCGAAAACGAACCGACGATGGCGAGATACGCCATGCGAACCTTGCGCTCCGAGCCTTCCTCGATGAGCGACATATTGCGCAGCTTGGCCTCGTCGCCCGGCCAGCGGTTCGCGACCTGCCGGAGGAAGTGGTGGTTGATCTCGAAGATGAGCTGCAGGTGACGAGGCAGCAGCTTCTCGAAGAGCGCGACCGGCCACTTCTCCAGCGCTTCGGCGAGCAGGGTGTGGTTCGTGTAGGCGAAGGTGCGCGTGACGATGCCCCACGCCTCGTCCCACCCGAGCCCTTCGGTATCGACGAGGATGCGCAGAAGCTCCGGAATGGCAATGGCTGGATGGGTGTCGTTGAGCTGGATCGCCACCTTGTCGGCCAGTTCGCGGATGTCGTTGCCGGCCGCTTTGAAATCGACGAGGAGGTCGGCGATGGTGGCCGCACACACGAAGTACTGCTGCTTGAGCCGCAGTTCCTTCCCTTCATAGTTGTTGTCGTTCGGATACAGCACCTTGGTGATGTTCTCCGTCAGCGCGGACGTCAGGTTGGCGTTGATGTAGTCACCGCGGTTGAACGAGCCGAGGTTGAAATCGTGGAGAGCACGTGCGGACCACAGACGCAGCGTGTTGACCGTGGTGGTGCCGTAGCCGGGAACCGGGGTGTCGTAGGGCATCGCCAGCACGTCCTCGGTGTCCGTCCACGAGTACCAGATCTTCCCGGACGGATCACGGTTGTCTCGATACGTCTGGACCCTCCCGAAGAAACGGACCGTCTGCTGGCGATCGTTGCGCAGGATCTCCCACGGATTGCCGGATCGCAACCATGGGTCCGGCTCCTCCACCTGGGCACCCTCGACGATCCGCTGTTTGAAGATGCCGTAGTCGTAGCGGATACCGCAGCCGAAGCCTGGATAGTCGAGGGTCGCCATCGAATCGAGGAAGCAGGCAGCAAGTCGGCCGAGACCGCCGTTGCCGAGACCGGCGTCGAGTTCCTCATCGAGTAGTTCTTCGAGGTCGAGCCCGAGGCTTCGCAGGGCGATCTCGGCCGAATCGTTGATCCCGAGATTGATCAGCGCGTTCCCGAGCGCGCGGCCCATGAGGAACTCGAGGGAGATGTAGTAGATCCGCTTCGGGTTCCGTGCCTGGATCCGGCGGGTGGTGGCGATCCAGCGGTCGACCTGGGCATCGCGCACCGCGTAGGCGAGGGCGACCTGAAGATCGTGGCGGCTGCAATCGTCGATGTGTTTCGCGATCGTGACCTCGACCCGGCGGAGGAACGCGTCGCGGAAGGCTTCAGGAGACGCGACGAACGACGGGATCGGATCGGTCGGATCGTCAATTCGTACATCGGCGGTGGTGACGGCGGCTGGGGCGCTCATGGGGCTCCTCGGTCGGAATCCGGCAGGGACCGGCGGGTGGTTCCGACGCCCGAGGTTAGGCGTCGCAGCCGGCGGTGCCGGCGAACGCCTCAGCGCCCAGTGAACGCGGCCTTGCCCGGACCCTGCTCCAGGAAGCTCTTGATGCCGATCGGTGCGTCCTCGGTGCGGAAGGACTGGACGAACAACCGGCGCTCGAGACGCAGACCTTCAGCCAGTGTTCCATTCAGTCCCTCGTCGATCGCCTCCTTGCAGTACCCCTGCACGGTCTGGGGGCCGCGAGCGAATTCGAAGCCCCACGCCAGCGCCTCGTCCAAGAGCGACTCGGTGGGGACGACCCGGTCGGCCAGGCCGATTCGCAACGCTTCGTCAGCCTTCACCTGGCGACCGGAGAGGCAGAGCTCTTTCGCCCGTGACGGGCCGATCAGACGGGCGAGGCGCTGCGTACCACCACCGCCGGGGATGATGCCGAGGAGAATCTCCGGCTGACCGAAGACGGCCGACTCCGCGGCGATCCGAACGTCGCACGCGAGGGCCAGTTCGCAACCACCGCCCAAGGCGTAACCGGCGACCGCGCCAACTACCATCCGCGGAAGTGCGGCGAGCGCATCGTAGGCAGCATGGAGTTGTTCGACGATGACGCCCGACTCGTCGGGACCGCCGAAGCGTCCGATGTCGGCCCCGGCGGCGAAGATCTTCGGGCCGCCGTAGACGATCACGGCGCCGGGCAGATCGGCCCTGAGCTCGCCGACGCAGGCGGCGAGGTCAGCCGTGAGCTCCGGCGAGATGGCGTTGACCTTGGGACGGTCGAGGCGGATGACCGCGACCCGCTCTCCGGAGGGGCCGGTGTGGTGCTCGAGGCGGACTAGCGGAGTCGCGGCGTCAGTCATGGCGTCGGACGTTACCGGCGCAACGCCGGGAGCGGAAATGCGGCTGAACACCTCCTAACGAGGTTCGGAGGTGTTTAGCCCCCATATATGGGGGCAACCTCTCTCCCAGTGTCCACGTCAGCCGGCGAGGCGGGTTGCGGCGGATTCGGGGTCGAGGGTGCGGGCTTCGACTTCGGCGAGGACGGCCGCGCCATCGGGGCCGTCGAGGGCGCCGAGGGCTCGGCGCTCCAACTCGACCTGCACGAGTCGTCGCACCTCCGTGTGGAGGCGCTCGATGCGCCGCTGGGCGAGCGAGCCGTCGGCCTCGACGTGGGCGCGATGAGCAGCGATCGCCGCCCAGAGATCGGCCACACCGTCGCCGTTCGCGGCGACGGTCCGCACGATCGGCGGGTACCACGCGTCGTGGCCGAATCCGCTCAGCTCCAGCATCCCGAGCAGATCTCGCTCCGTCTCCGCGGCACCGGCACGGTCGGCCTTGTTGATCACGAAGACATCCGCGATCTCCATGAGACCCGCCTTGTTCGCCTGCACGGCGTCACCCCAACCCGGGTTCACGACCACGACCGTCGTATCGGCGGCCCCGGCGATGTCGACCTCGACCTGGCCGACACCGACCGTCTCCAACAGGATCCACGGGAACCCGGCAGCATCGAGCACCCGGACGGCGGCCGGAGCGGCCACGGCGAGCCCGCCAAGATGACCTCGCGTCGCCATCGAACGGATGAACACACCGGGGTCGAGGTAGTGATCACCCATACGGACCCGGTCTCCCAGAATCGCGCCCCCTGAGTAGGGCGACGAGGGATCGATCGCCAGCACGGCAACCTCATCGCCACCCTCCCGGACGACCGTGATCAGGCGGTCGGTGAGTGTGCTCTTCCCAGCCCCCGGCGCCCCCGTGATGCCCACGGTGTAGGCCCGGCCTCCGCGGGGCCAGACAAGCCGGGAGGCCTGCTGGCTGGGCGGGCCTCCCTGCTCGACGACGGAGAGCAGTCGGGCGAGCGCGGTCCGGTCCCCTGCGCACGCCGGTTCGAAGAGCTGGGATGGGTCACGGCGTCGCACGGCTCGACAACACTACCGGGGTGCCCGATTCGTTCCTGAGCGACACCATCGCCGACGCACCCCGGGCACAGCAACAGCGGGCGACGCGGCGAGCCCGGACCATCGCCGCACTCCGCCCGCCCGAACCAATCGGTGGGGCGGGTCGAACGCTGCTCCTCTGCCTCGGGGTCATCGCCGCTACCGCCGGCTACCAGGGCTCGCTCCCGACGGTCGTCATGACCTACGTGGCCGATCAGTTCGGAGCTACCGATCCCCAGCAGAACACCGCACTCGCGCTCATTCGACTCGACATCTTCTTCACCCTCGTACTCGTACGCGCCGCCGATCGCATCGGGCGCCGAAAGATGCTTCTCCTGTGCGCCACTGCCGGCCCGGTGCTCACCGCCGTCGGCGCCCTCAGCACGTCCCTTGCGATGTTCACCGTGCTGCAAGTCATTTCGCGATCCTTTGTCACCGCCGTGGCCATTCTGATCACCGTGATGGTCGTCGAGGAGATGCCGGCGCGTTCGCGCGCCTGGGCCGGCGGGTGCATGGTCGCGTGCGCGGCGATCGGTTCCGGCGTCGTCCAGAGTGGGAGCGCCGTCGCCGATCGCTCGGCTGGCGCATGGAGGCTCCCGTTCCTCCTCCCGCTGCTCTCCCTTCCGGCGCTCGTTTACATCCGCGGGCACTTGAGCGAGACCGGTCGTTTCCGCCGCCACGCCGATGCCGAACTCGCCGATTCGGAACTCCGTCTTCCCACCATGGCGGCGTTTGCCAAGCACCGCCGGCGGTTGCTCACGGTGGCGCTTCTGGTCGGGCTCATCGCCTTCCAGAGCAACCCCTCCAGGCAGCTCCGCAACGACTACCTCCGGAACCAGCGCGGCTTCACCGGCAACGAGCTGAGCCTGTTCGGGGTCCTGACGAACGCACCCGGCGTGTTCGGCGTCGTGTTCGGGTCGCTGGTCGGTGATCGGCGCAGCCGCCGCATCGTCATCTCGGTGGGCCTCCTGTGCATCGGTATCGCCGACTTCGGGGTGTACCGATCCCACGGTTCGGCGATCTGGGCGTGGTCGATCTTCGGCGCGCTGTTCGGTGCCGCTGCGCTGCCGGCACTGGCAATCCTGACCGCCGAGCTCGTCCCGACCGCCATCCGCTCGACCGCAAACGGATTCACCACCTTCGCCTCCCGGTTGTTCGGCTTCGTCGGCCTTCTCACCGCGGCCTACCTCGCCGACCACATCGCCGGCGGCAACGAGGGAGCGGTGGTGAGCGTGTTCTCGTTCTCCTTGGTGCTCGCGGTGATCCTGCTGTGGCTGACCACTCCGGAGACTTCACGACGGGAGTTGGAGGAGCTGAACCCGCTCGATGCGGCAGAGGCGGCTCCCCAGACGGGGGCGAACCCGACGCGAACCGAAACCCAAGCGAGAAGCTGACCCGTCCGTCAGCGGCGACGGACCCACGCGGCGACGAGCGCAGCGACCTGCTCGTCCTGGCCGTAGAGCGCATGGCCGCCGGTCCGTCGGTTGCCCTCCAAGAACTTCAGCGAAACCCGGCCGCGGATCTTCTTCGCCGACTCCGCGAGTTCCTCCATCGAGGCGAACGCGTCGTGCGCCCCCGAGACGAAGAGGGTCGGAACGCTGATCGAAGGGAAATGATCGTCACGGTTCTCGTTGAAGTGACCGGGTGGGTGGAGCGGGTAGGCGACGAGGACGAGCCCGGCTACGGCGAGGCCCTCGGCGACGGCATAGGACGCCATACGCCCGCCCATCGACCGGCCGCCGACGAGAATCCGCTCGGTGCCGACCTTCAGCGATTTCGCCATCGCGGTGGTCGCCTCCACAACGGCGTTCACCATCACCGGTGTTCGGTCGGGGATCCGTCGTCCGGCGAGGCGGTAGGGGAAATCGACACGTCGAACGGGAATCGCGCGTTCACCTTGACTGACTCGCTCCTCGATGGCGACCATGGCGCTGAACGAGGCGTCCGTCCCGGCGCTCGGGAACAGGACGAGGCCCGCGGCCCGGCCGTCGGTCGGGCCCTTCGTGCCGTTCTTTGTCGCGTCCTTTGTCGCGTTTCCTGTGGCGCTTTTCCTCGCGGCCTTGGACGTGGGCATGGGCGAATGATACGCACGTTGGAGAACAGGTGTTTTGTCGAGGAGGCGTCGCCCCCAGAGGAACGGGCTGCTCAGGCGAGGAGGAGCCGGCGTGCCTGCGTCAGCTCCACGATCCGTTGACCGGCGTCGTCGCGGTCCCCCCCGCGATCGGGGTGCGCCTTCGAGATGGCGTCGCGAAACGCCGACTGGATGAGGTCGCGGGTCGGTGAGTCGTTGGGCCCGAATCCGAGCAGCTTCAGCGCCCACCGGTGGTCGGTCGGGAGCGAGCGCCACCGCGAGAACGCGGCGTCGTCGCCGAGAAGGTGGGCGACGAAGTCGGCGTCGAGCTTGTGCTCCCACATCATCGCTTTGCGCATGACCCGGAAGACGTAGGGGTGGGTCTCCAGCGGGAGTGATGCAGCGGCATAGAGAGCACCGAGAACGGTGACGGCCGGAAGAGCCCGTTCCTCCAGATCGAACCAGACGTGTTCCCCCTCGCCGATCAGCGAGTGGACGGAGCGGTCGAGACCGACAATGTCGCGCTGAAACCGGTGCCGGAGGCGGGGTTGGGAGATGCGGCGGCCCGCTTCGAGATCGTCGACGAAGTCCCAGACGTCGGGGAGTTCGTCGGGTTCGAGCTCGACGATGTTGGCCGCCACCATGCCGCCGAGGAGGACGGGACCCCACCCGGGCTGGGGTTCGGTCGGGAGCACCTGCAGGCCGAGCGCGACGCGTCGCGTCGGGGCGACCGGCCGCGAGTGTCTGATCTCGCACTCGGCCAGAAGCATTCGCTCAACGCTACCGGCGCCCGGTTCCTATTCCGCCAGAGCGTCTCAGGCATTGTCCGAGTTCCGTCGGAGCGGTCAGTCCGGGCCGTTCATCCGGTCGGACAGAACCTGGCCAGGAACGCGTCGATCCGGAGGAGTTCGTCGACGGTCGTGGCGGACCGCTTCCAGCTGTGGACCTCACCTTCGTAAACCACGAGTTCGACCGTCGCACCCGCCGCCGTCGCCTCGGCCGCGAACCGCCTCGACTGGCCGACGGAAACGACGGGATCGGCGTCACCGTGCAACAGGAGCAAGGGGCGCGAAAGCGTCGCCGCCGTCGTGATCGGTGAGCGCTCGCCGTAGCGTTCGAACGACCCGACCAACGACCGGTTGTAGAACCGCTCGAACCGGTGGGTCGTGGCGTCGAGCTCGGCAAGATCGGTCACCGGATACAGCGCCACACCGCACGAGAACAGCTCGGGGTGGCGGAGGAGAAGGTGCAGTGCGCAGAATCCGCCCGCCGACCCGCCGACGACGACGGTTCGCTCGGGAACGATCCGACCGCTACGGCCGAGCGCCCGAAGGCCATCGGCGCAGTCGCTCACGTCGAGTTCGCCCCAGCGCTCGTTCATCGCCTGCTGATAGCCGTGGCCCCAACCGGTGGACCCGCGGTGGTCAGGGACGAACACCGACCACCCGCGTGCCAACCAGTAGCCGAAACGGGGGTTGAACACCACGGTGGTCTGATCCGTCGGACCGCCATGGAGCGACACGATCGTTCCGCCGTGGGGCCTCGGCGACGAGTAGAAGCGTCCGTGGAGCATTGTGCCGTCGGCGGCCGGCCAGTGAAGCACCTCGGGCTCAGGGAGGCCGATCGACTCCCATCCGCCGACCGATCCCCGGAGCACGGTCGTGCGCATCGGAGCGACAGCGAGGTCGTAGACCACGAGCTGTGGCGGCGTCACGCCGCCGGTTCGAATCGCGGCGATTCGTTCGCGACCACCCGAGGTACGCGACCAGGACAGGCCGACGTGCCATGCCTTGCCGAGTTCGCTCACTGCTCCGGTGGTGACATCGGCAACCCCGAGCCGGGCGAAGCCCTCCTCGTTCCGGACGAAGGCCACCCGCGTCCCATCGGGCGACCAGCACCAGGATCGCTGCCCCGGGCCCCACGACGGGGTCCCGTGCTCGTACGGCTCGCCCGCTCCGGCACCGACGACCGCATGCCCGTCGACGCACACGTTCCGCCAACCGTTGGTGCCGTCGGCAACGTGGCCGAGGTGCATCCCGTCCGAGGACCACTGTGGTTGGGCGGGAGAGCCATCGCCGAGGACGCTGCCAGATCCGTCACCCTTTCGGGTCACGATCGACGCGTTATCCCAGGGCATGAACGGCGCCTCCCATCGGTGCCAGGACAGCGCTCCGTCGGGGGACCACGCCGGGTCCATGCAGAACACCCCCGGATCGCCCGGCACCACGGTCTCCAGGGCTCCGTCATGCCCGAGGTCGACCACGGCGATCGATTGCGAATCGTCGTTCTCGACGATCACGGCGATCCGGAGGCCGTCGGCCGACACCGTCGGCGACGCG
The DNA here is from genome assembly GCA_031418775.1 of Acidimicrobiia bacterium. GTDB lineage: Bacteria > Actinomycetota > Acidimicrobiia > Acidimicrobiales > JANYDT01 > JANLQX01. The sequence goes on along the minus strand of JANOJN010000219.1, from coordinate 30,523 downwards.
AACCATGTTCCGAGCGGCGGAGTGGCGAGAAGTTGCCCGGGCCCACCCGCTCGGCCTGCGCGGAAGAGTCCGGCGGCCGCCACGTAGACCACGGATCCGCCGTCGGGGAACCAGTTCCACGAACCCCCGCCGTGGGGATGCGATCCGACGACCGACGGGTCGAACACGATGACCGTTTCCGGGCCGGGTGTGACCCGTTCGCCGACGCCGAGTTCGATGCACACCAGCCGCGGACCGGCACCGTCGCGAACGTGCACGACGACTGCCGTGCCGTCAGGACTCAGCCGTGGGTCGGCGAGCGTCCGCCCGGCCACCACCATCGCCGGCGTCGGAACGTTGGTGAGATCGGGCTCGTCGGGACGTTGATCACCATCGGCCATGGTGGGCGACGCTACTTGCGACGCGCATGGAGGCACATCGACGGAAGCCGGCCCGGTCAACGCCCGGCAGGGCCGCGCGCGATTGTCAGATGACCGGCTTCTCGACGTAGCGGCCGAAGACCTCGGCCATGGTGTTCATCACTTCGCCCAGCGTGCAGTACGAGGTTGCGGCATCGACGAGCACCGGCATCAGGTTCACGGTGGAGTCCTCGGCGGCACTCTTCACCCGACCGAGTGCTTCGTGCACCGCGGCGTCGTTGCGGTCGTGTTTGACGATATCGAGCCGCTTGCGCTGACGCTCCTCCACTTCGGGTCCGATCACGAGAATCGGAAGCGGTTCGTCGCCCGGGGCCTCGGTGAATCGGTTGACACCGACGACGATTCGGTCACCACGATTGATCCGGCGCTCGAAGGAGTACGCCGCGTCGGCGATCTCACCTTGGAAGTAGCCGTTGTCGATACCGGCGTACACGCCTTCGAGCACAGAACCGCTGCCGAGGTCGAGGAGGTGGGCGAAGATCGCTTCGGCCTGACGCTCGATCTCGTCGGTCAGGGCCTCGACGAAGTAAGAGCCGCCCAACGGATCGGCGACGTTGGTGACGCCGGTCTCCGAGGCGATGATCTGCTGGGTGCGAAGTGCTAAGCGCGCAGCCTTTTCGGTCGGGAGCGCAAGCACCTCGTCCATCGAGTTCGTGTGTAGCGACTGGGTGCCGCCCAACACGCCGGAAAGCGCCTCAATCGCCGTTCGGACGAGGTTGAGCTCGGGTTGTTGAGCCGTGAGCGAAACCCCTGCAGTTTGCGTGTGGAACCGGAGCATGTGCGAACGCTCGCTGGTTGCTCCGTAATAATCGCGCATCCACCGGGCCCAGATCCGTCGAGCCGCGCGGTACTTCGCAATCTCCTCGAAGAAGTCGGAGTGAGCATTGAAGAAGAAGGAGAGGCGAGGCGCGAACGCATCCACGTCGAGACCGGCCAAGCGGGCCGCTTCGACGTACGCGAACCCGTTCGCGATGGTGAAGGCGAGTTCCTGGGCCGCCGTGGAACCGGCCTCACGAATGTGGTAGCCCGACACCGAGATCGTGTTCCACTTCGGCATCTCGGTGGTGCAGTAGCGGATCATGTCGGTGATGATCCGCACGCTCGGGCGTGGCGGGAAGACGAACTCCTTCTGGGCTTGGTACTCCTTGAAGATGTCGTTCTGAATGGTCCCGCCCAGGCGGGCCTTGGCCGTGCCGTTCTTCTCGGCGTTGGCGATGAACATCGCAAGGATCGGCGCCGCCGGAGAGTTGATCGTCATCGACGTGGTCGTGACGCCGAGATCGATGCCGTCGAAGAGATCTTCCATGTCGGCCAGCGTGTCGATGGCGACACCGCACTTGCCGACCTCCCCGATCGACATCGGGTCGTCGGAATCCTTGCCCATGAGGGTCGGCAGGTCGAACGCCGTGGACAGGCCGTCGCCTCCCGTCCGGAGGATCTCCTTGAAGCGAGCGTTCGTGTCTTCCGCCGTGCCGAATCCGGCGAACATCCGCATCGTCCAGAGCTTCGTGCGGTAGCCCGAGGCGTACACGCCGCGGGTATACGGATACTGCCCGGGGAACAGCGCTTCGTCAGGGCCGTAGACCGGGTCGAGCGGGATTCCGGACATCGTGATGGCGTCGACACCCGTTCGGACACCTGATGCGTCGAATGCGGCTTGCCACTTGGCGCGATTGCTCATCCCGCCATTCTCCCCGATTCGGAGGAGGAACCACCAAGCTGGGCCGCCCGGCGCTACGCCAGGAGAGCGCGAACCGCCGAAAGCCGGTCGGCGTCGGCGGCGGAGCGATCCGGTCGGTAGTGCCGAACGCGCGCAAAGCGCAACGCGACCCCGCCTGGATAGCGGGTCGACCGCTGCACACCGTCGAGGGCGATCTCCACCACGAGCTCGGGCCGGACGAACACCGTGATGCCTTGGCGTCCCCTCTCCCGTAGGAGCAATTCCGCGGTCTGGCTCTCCAGGACGGCGTCGGTGAGGCCCTTGAACGTCTTCCCGACCATCACGAAGCCGGAGTCGTCGTCGGCCCGGGCCGCGAGGTGGAGATTGGAGAGCCAACCCTGGCGACGGCCGTGACCCCACTCGGCGGCGATCACGACGAGGTCGAGGGTACGGACGGGCTTGACCTTTCGCCACGTGGACCCACGGCGACCGGCTTCGTACGTCGACCCGATCGCCTTGACCATCACGCCCTCGTGGCCGAGGTCCAGCGCGGCATCGGCAAATCGCTGTGCCTCGGTGGGGTCATCCGTCACGATCGACGGGACCCGGTGCTCGCCAACGGCGAAGGCGAGCGCCACCGCTCGCTCGTGGAGTGGTCGGTCGAGCAGATCGGCGCCGTCGAGGTGCAAGCAGTCGAAGAAGAACGCTTGGAGGGAGCCTTTCGAAGGGACATGTACGGCATCGCCTGGACCTGTCGATACCGACGCCTCGGTGCCGAACCGGCTCATGGTGTCCTGGAACGACTCCGGACGGCCGTCACCGCGGATTCGGAGCACCTCGCCATCGAGCACCACGGCGTTGACCGGCAACGAACGCACGAGCGCCACCACCTCGGGCAGACGATCGGTCACGTCGTTGAGGTTGCGCGTGACGATCCTGATGTCGGCGCCGCGACGATGGACCTGGATCCGCGCCCCGTCGAGCTTCCATTCGACAGAGGATCTGCCGAGTTCGGCGATCGCATCGGTCACGGACCCGGACGTGGCGGCCAGCATGGGCTGAACGGGACGGAGGACGGTGAGGCGGACCCCGATCAGTTGCTCGAGTCCCGAGCGGGCCAGGATCGAGGTGGCGCCGAGGTCTCCCGTGAGGAGATGCGCCCGGCGGACGGCGTCGGCGGGAGCGGTGAACGCCAAGGCGATCGCATCGAGGACAAGACCGCTGAGAGCACCGATGCGGAGATCGCCGAGGAGAAGACGCTTCAACAGATCCCATTCGGCGTCAGTCGATCGGGCACGAAGACCACCGAGCAAGTGCGTCCGTTCGGCCACAGACCCGGGTCCGTTGGTCCGGGCAATCTCCGTGAACGCTGCATCGATCTCCGACACCGAGAGGGGCGGACCGTTCCGGCCCGATGCCGTGGTGACTTCGTCGACTGCACCAAGGGACCCCCACCCGACCCCGAGTCGGTGCTGACGCGGTTCACCGATGAGAAATCCGACGACGATCGGGAGCTCGTCCTCGGAAGCCAACGCGAGGACATTCGCAAGCGCGCGGATCTTCGCGATCCGGGACCTCGTTGCCGACACGCGTGCGGCAGCTTCTGTCAACGAAGCGAATTGCAGCGTCACGATCGCCTACGCGCTGAGGCTGACCATGCCTCGCAGGTCCTTCACCACGAACGTCAGTGTCTCCGTGGCGTCACCCTCCACGACAGTGCACGACAGAGTCGCCCCGGGCGACGCGACGACGACCCGTGAAGCCCCGCACGAGATCTTCGCGGTCTTGGGATCATCGGCGACCGTCGAAGCGATGCCGGCCAGTTTCTTCGTGTCGATCACCGCTTTGGCATTCTGCAGCGTGTACGAGCCTCCCTTGACGAGTCCACCCATACGCAGGGTCACGTCGTATGGCACGCTGACCCCTTCGACCACCACAGCACACCGGTGGATGCCAGAAGCGAGCTTGGCGACAGGCTTGGCAAGGGCCGCCGGGCAGGTGGCCTTGCCGACCTTAAGATCGGGGGCGGCTTTGCGCTGGGCCTCGACCAGCTTCGCCTCGACCTCGCGTCGCAGATCGGTCGTCGCCGCAACCGCTCGAACGGCACCGAACGGCAAAAACACAACCGCGACGAATAGCAACGGTGTGATTCGGCGAAGAGACGGGAACCGGTGCACGTCAACAATCATCCCCTCTCTACGCCGCCCGCTTGGACAACCCGGGGAATTGCACTGTTCGAAGCTTGGGAAACAAGCCTACGACCGATCGACGGGTCAGTGCGAGGCTCCGACCCGACCTCACAGGGCGTTCGGCTGGCGCGCCGTCATCCCATGTGCACTACGCTTCGTGCGCTTAGTACCCACCCTCCTCCCCGACCATGTGCGTTCGGGACACCACACCAGGAGCTTCATCGACTATGAGCGGCACCGGACCCGACGCCACTTCTGCCCTTCCCGGATTCCTACTCTGGCGAGCGACCAATGCCTGGCAGCGCAAGCAGCGCGCCGCACTCGAAGGGCTCGGCATCACCCATGTGCAGTTCGCGCTCCTGGCCTCCCTCGGAATGGACGATGCGCGAAAGGGTCTTTCGCAAGCCGAGATCAGCGCCCGGTCCGGAGTCGACCCGATGACCACATCGCAAGTAATCCGCAACCTTGAGGCACGCGATCTCGTCGTTCGCTCAGCGAGTGATGAAGATAAGCGCGCACAGCGTGTTGTGCTTTCCGCCGCGGGACGCTCGCTCCTCCGGAAAGCGCAGCCGAAGGTCGAGAAGGCCGACGCCGAATTCTTCGCCGCGGCCGGGAAGAACGCTCCGGCCATCGCCGCAGGGCTTGCTGCCATTCTCGGCCGCTGAGCAACCCACCTCTCTAACGTCGCTACGGCGACGTAGCACCGGCCGGGAGATACCGTCGATTCCGATGGTTTTCCCGGTCGTTTCGCGTACGAGCAATGACTCAGCTCCCAACACCTGAGCCCGGGCGCAAGGCCGCCGAGGCGTTCGTCAACGACCAGCTGTCGGTACTCGCAGTCGGTGACGTCGTCGGCTCGACTCGATTCGCCGGCGGACGCCGTGCCGCACAACAAGCCCTCAACGCATTCCGCGTCCAGGGGTACGCCGCACGACGCAACGATGTCGCGCCAGTTGACCGACGTGGCGCTTCTGGATTGTCTCCGTACATCCGACACGGACTCTTGACGCTTCGGGAGGTCTGGGATCACATCGATGACGGACCTTCGAAGGATGTCGCCAAGTTCCGAGACGAATTGCTGTGGCAGGAGTACGCCAGACATCTCTATGCGCGCGTGGGACATGCTCTCGCCCGACCTTTGCGGTATCAACCCCTCGGAGCGGGGCGCCCGGAGCTCGACCGAACGATGTCGTGCATCGACCTCGGCATTGCCGAGCTCGAAAGTGACGGCTGGATGGTCAACCAAACCCGAATGTGGATGGCGAGTCATTGGACCGTACGCGAACACGGTGACTGGCGGGCAGGTGAGCAGTGGATGTTCACGCATCTTCTCGACGGCTCGCGAGCGGCGAACCGTCTCGGTTGGCAATGGACGATCGGCGCGGGCACATCGAAGCCCTACGGGTTCTCCCGTTGGCAGGTGGAGAAACGAGCGCCTGGGCTGTGCGCAGGCTGCACCCATCGCAGCAGTTGCCCCATTGAGCGCTGGCCCGACGGGCACACACCCCTACAGGTCGCCGATGTCCATCCCAGACTGACGGCCGACCCCGACCACGAACGAACGGCCGGTCCACCGACGGTGCAACGACTGGGGACTGCCGCGCCCGACACCGTCTGGTTGACCGCCGAGTCGTTGGCGGTGACCGACCCTGCGCTACGCGCCTACCCGCACCTGTCATCGGTGTTCGTGTTCGACCGGCCTCTCCTGGAGCGGCTGCAACTCAGCGCCAAACGACTGGTGTTCCTCAGCGAGTGCCTAGCCGAAATCGGCCACGAGCACCCCGGCGGATTGACGATTCTGCTCGGGGATCCGACACAGCTGCTCGCCGGCAGGGCGACGGCAACCACGTACGCGCCGGTCCCGGGATGGCGCCGGATCGCTCGCGTCGTCCGGCCGGTTGAGCTTTGGCCCTATCCGTGGCTTCGCCGACCCGGGCCCGGATCGGCTGCGTCCTTCTCCGCATGGCGAGCGTCCATCCGAGAATCGTCAGAAGCCGAGTGCATGAATCACAACGCTCGAAGTACGATTCAGCCATAGCTTCGATGGGGGTTTCTGATGGCGAACGACAAACCACGCACCTGGACGTTCTTCTCCAATCACGCCCACGTGTTGGTCGTTCTTTCGCGACAGCCCGACGTCCTGATCAAGGATCTCGCCTGGGAAGTCGGCATTACCGAAAGGGCCGCATCGAGCATCCTCGCCGACCTCGAGGACGAGGGCTACCTGACCCGAATCCGCGAAGGACGGTCGAACCGGTATGTGCTGAACCGATCGCGACCGCTTCGACACCCCCTCGAGCAGCATCGCAAGATCGGTGACGTGCTCGCTCTCGTGTCGACAGGGGAACCCACGACCCCACGGCGCCGCGGCGCATGACCGCGGCGTTTGACATAGGAAGAGAACTTCTGTAGTCTGACACCCCACGAAGGGGAGTACCCACAACGGCTGACCGTCAACACGCTTCCTGCTGCACACGCAGCAAGAAGCCGGATCAGCCACCTCGTCGCAGTCCAGACGGATTCGCACGAGGCGGGAAGACTTTCGGTTCACTCGCACGTCCCCGAACCGAAAGCACCACATGTTCTCGAAGAACAACCTCAAGACCGTTGCCCTTCTCTCACTGCTGACGGGCGGGCTCGTCACCGCCGGTGCTGCCCTTGGCGGGCGCGTCGGCCTGCTGATCGGCACCTTCCTCGGATTCGCCATGGTCGGCGGGTCCTACTGGTTCAGCGACAAGCTCGCCGTCCGCGCCGCCGGCGCACGTGAAGTCGTTCCCGGCGAGCTCCAGTGGCTCCAGGACGACCTCGCCCAGATGGTTGCCCGGGCCGGCATGAAGCCCCCTCGCCTGTTCATCTCCCCGTCCCCCCAGCCGAACGCGTTCGCCACCGGCCGGAACGAGCGCCATGCCGTCGTGGCCGTCACGTCGGGACTCCTGGAGCTCCTCGATCGTCGGGAGGTGCGCGGTGTCGTCGCCCACGAACTCGGCCACATCAAGAACAAGGACATCCTGATCGGATCCATCGCCGCAGCGATCGCTACGGGCATATCGTCGTTGGCGAACATGGCGATGTTCGCCGGGATGTTCGGCGGCAACGATGAGGACCGTCCCAATCCCTTCGTGCTGCTGCTCATGATGCTCGTCGCCCCGCTCGCTGCGTCGATCATCCAGATGGCTCTTTCCCGCTCGCGGGAGTTCGAGGCCGATTCGGCCGGTGCGGCCATCTCCGGCGATCCGCTCGCGCTCGCCAGCGCCCTCGCCAAGATCGAGGCGTACGCTGCGCGAATCCCGATGCACGTCAAGCCGGCCCAGGCGCAGGCCTACATCGTCAACCCGCTGACCGGTCGCGACGTGAAGTTCGCAAACCTGTTCCGGACCCACCCTCCGACATCGGACCGCATCGATCGCCTCCACGCCATCCGCTGAGGCTCAGTCCCATAGGAGCAGCCGAATTCCAGAACTCGGCTTCAGACCCGCCAAAGCGTTCGGCTACTCTGAGGTGCGATGGAACGACCGAGGATGGTGGCGAGCGCCGAACGCTACCGGGAGACCTTCCAGCACGACGACCTCACGGCCAGCCCGACCCGCCGTGTCGCCATCCTCACCTGCATGGACGCCCGCCTCGATCTGTTCCGCCTGCTCGGTCTCCAAATCGGCGACTCACACATCCTCCGCAACGCCGGGGGGCGGGCCACGGACGACGCGATCCGATCGCTCGTGCTGTCCACCAACGCGCTCGGCACCCGCGAGATCGCGGTGATCCATCACACCGGTTGCGGACTTCACGGGCAGACGGACGACACCATCGCCGATCGTGTCGAGGAAGTTTCCGGCCTGCGGCCGTCGATGGACTTCCACGCCTTCGACGACCTGATCACGAGCGTCACCGAAGACGTGACCCTCGTCCGCGCCTGTCCGTACCTCCCGCCGGGGACGATCGTGTGGGGCGCGTACTACGACGTCGGCGACGGATCCCTCACCACTGTCGGCATCCCTGACATCGTCCGCCCGGCGGGCGACGGTCAGTCGCTCGGCACGGCGACCAGCGCCGCCTGAACGCCATCACCAGAGCGAGGCCAGCAGCCGTCGACGCAACGCAGCAGGCTTCCCGAGCGAGTCAGCCCGGTCGATCGAGGCCGCCAGCCGCTGCCCTCCTCGCACCCCGATGGTCCTGAGCGGCTCCGGTTCCCACGGGCGGGAGCGATGGTCCACCCAGGGAAGTGAGGTGCGTTCCGTCTCCTGTCCCACGATCAGTTCCGCGACCGTTCGTCCGGCAAGGTTGGCGGCAGCGACTCCGTCGCCGACGTAGCCGCCGAGCCATGCGAGGCCCGTGACTCGGTCCACCCCCACCGACGGCATCCAGTCACGATGGATCCCGAGGGGGCCACCCCACCGATGCGTGATCTCGACGCCGCGAAGGCTCGGGAACAGATCCACGAGCGCCTCTTCGAGCGATCGATGTACGGCCGCGTTGTTCTCCATCGACGAGTGCACGCGCGAGCCCGACCGATACGGCGCGCCGCGTCCGCCGAAGGCGATGCGCCCGTCAGCAGTCCGCTGGCCGTAGACGATCATCATGCGTCCATCGCTGAACGTAACCCGGGTCGGCCACCGGATCCGTTCCCACTCGCCGTCGGTCAGCACTCGGGTGGCGATCATCAGCGAGTAGACGGGGACAACACGTCGTCGGAGGCCGGGCAGCTCGGGCGTCCAACCTTCGGTGGCCCGGACCACGATCGAAGCACGAATCGTCCCGCGGTCTGTAGTCACCACGAACGGTTCGATCCGTTCCGCCCGGGTGCGCTCCACGATCCGTACCCCGTGTCGTTCGGCGGCGAGCGCCAGCCCGTGAACGAGTCGCTGGGGATGCAACGCCGCGCAGTGCGGCGAGAACACACCGCCGAGGGTGCGTGAGGCACCGACGAGACTGCTGGCCGCATCCGCCGACAGCAGGCACACGTCGCCGTCGCCGAGACCCGAGGCATGAACGAGCTCGACCTCTGCCTCGGCGTCACGCATCTGGCGGGGCGTCCGGGCCGCAGTCAGGGTCCCGGCGGCAACGAACTCGGCATCGATGCCTTCGGACGCGCACTGTGCTCCGACATCATGGACAGCCGCGGAAAGGGCTGTTGCCATCGCCAGAGCCGGCGCGCGTCCGAACCGGGCCCCCATCTCTGTGATGTCGACCGGGAACTGCCCGGAACACCACCCCCCGTTCCGGCCCGAGGCACCGAAGCCCACACGCTCCGCTTCGACGACCAGCACGGACAGCGCTGGGTCCAGCCGTCGGAGCGTCAGGGCCGTCCACAGTCCGGAGTACCCGGCGCCCACGATGACCACATCGACCGTCGCGTCGCCGTCGAGCGGCGGCCGCAGGAGCGCCGCACTCCCGGTGTCGCTCCACAACGACGGTGCTGGTTCACCTCGGGGCCCGGTCGTCATGGCACCGGACGCGAAGAAGTCGACCCTTCGGTCGACTTCGGGCTCACGATGACCGTGACGTTGCCGGGCCCAAGCCCGGCAGGATCAGCGCTCTTCTTTGAACATGACATGACGACGCAGAACCGGATCGAACTTCTTCAGTTCGAGTCGTTCGCGGTCGTTGATCTTGTTCTTCTTCGTCACGTAGACGAAGCCCGACCCTTCGGTCGAGCGCAGCTTGATGATGGGCCGCTTGACGTTGGACTTCGATGCCATTGCCGATACCTCAGTTCGAGCGCTTGCCGAAGCGCTTTTCGAAACGCTCGACGCGGCCTGCGGCGTCGAGCATCTTCATCTTGCCGGTGTAGAAGGGGTGGCTGGCCATCGAGATTTCGACGTCGACCAGCGGATACGTAGAGCCGTCTTCCCATTCGATCGACTTCGCGGTCTTGATGGTGGAACGGGAAAGGAACGTCGACCCGGCCGACTGGTCGCGAAAGACCACCGGACGGTAATCGGCGGGGTGAATGCCGGGCTTCATAGGGGTTCAGAGCATAGTGGGTTCCGGCCGCCCACCGAAACGCCCTGCAGCGAACCACCAACGGCCGAAGGTCGTCAGTTCACGCCAGCGTGGCCGACGTCACTGCCGGAGTCTCTCGAGGGCCCCCGACACCTTCTGAAACGACGCTCACGGGCGACGGCGACGAGGCGACGATCGGTGGTGCGGAGGCGGTCGGTGCCGCGGTCGGGACCGGCGGGACGACCACCGACGCGGCTGAAGGCACGGGAATCGGAGGCACGGTCACCGGCGCGACGCCATTTCCGGATCCGTCCAGGCCACGACGCCGGAAAAGGCGGCCGGTCCCCTGCTGGTCCACCAGTTCGAATTCCTTGATCATGTCGTTGTAGGCGTCACGGACGGTGGCGTCCGGCGAGCTCTCGACATCACGGGTGATCACCCAATCGATGCGGTCACGGAGGGGCCTGATCTGGGCCGTCTCGTCGCCGGGCAGGCGGTAGTAGGAATCCCGCCACGGCACAGGGAACTGGTACACCTCGACCCGATGGGCGATGTGGGGTACGTACCCGTAGAACACCGAGAGGGGTACGTCAGGCGGCACCTGGCGCAGCAGCGCCCGGCCTTCGACAACCCACGGTGCCCGGTCCGTCGACCACGGTGACGGACGAGCGGAGAGAGGCGACGGGCCCCAGAGATAGCCCGTCCAGAGACACGAAGCGGCGACCCCGGCGATCGCCATACGCCGCCATCGAAGTCGCCTGATCCGGGTGATCGCCATGGTCGTCGCGAAGAACAGACCGGGCAGGATGATGACCGTGTAGTGGTACTCGATGTTGTACTGGTAGAAGAAGTTGCTGATGATGTTCAGTCCGACCACGAGCGCGAACAGACAACACTCGAGCGGCGCGCGGGCGATCAGGAACACCACCGGGCTGAACAGCTTCCACAGGTACCACATACGGCGGTTGTCGGGGCTCTCGCCGGGGTAGTCGATTCCCTTCACGAGATAGTCCCAGAGCAGGTCGGGCTGTTTGAATGCCGTTTCGATGACGCCCTTCGGTCCACCGAACGGAATCCGCCAGGCGTTGAGCGAGCCGACCGAGTTCAGCGTGCGCAGCAGCACGAGCGAGAACCCGGTCCACAGGAGGCTCCAGCCCGCCAGGATGAGCCCGGCACGGTTCCGGCCCTCGTGCCAACGCCGCACGACGCCTGCACCGTCCTCGTCGGACATCGGCGGAGCCGCCTCACGACCAAATCTCACCCACGCATAGAGCCCGAGCGGGACGATCACGAGGAGGGTGTCTTCCTTGACCAGGGTCGCCAACACCCCGAACAACAGGAACAACCGCCATCGCCGGGCCACCATCGCCCAGATACCCGTCATCAGCAGCGGGGCGACGAGGCTGTCGGGGTGGAAGTTCTCGGCGTTCGTCCACGCAAGGGACGGCTGGAGCAGGAACGCAATCGCCAGGCCGCACGCCGCCCATCGCGACGAGAGAAGACGGCGGACCGTCAGATACACCGGGATGGCCGTGGATCCGAGCGCGATCGATTGGACGGCCAGCAGGAACGAAGCCCCGGCTCCGAACCAGTAGAACGGCACCAGGGGTAGGAGGATGAACGAGGAATGGTCGCCGAAGAGGTTCCTGCCCATGATGGTGACGAACGGTGAACGGAACCGGCTGAGGAGCCAGAGCCCCTGGTCATAGAGCCCGATATCGAAACCGGCGGTGCCGAACCCGTTGTGGTGGCGGATGGTGAGGCGGGCGAAGTACACGGCGTAGGTGGCAGCGCCGATGGCGACGAGGACCGGCGGCAGCCACCGGAACACGTCGCCGACGGTGACAGCGGGAGCGACGCGGCGACGAGGACCTTCGGCGGGTCCGCCCTCCGCGAGCGGAATCAGGTGATCGGGCTCGTCAACGAGTCCGTCCTCGTCCGGTCCCGGGTTGTCGATGGTCGCCTCGTCCACGTCTCGTCCTCATTCGGCCGTTCGAACCGGTACCGCCGTCGGCTGCTGGGAACCGGCCCGGAAAGGCTACAGAGCGTCCCCGGCAGACCGACGTATCTCGCGGTGCGGGTCGATGACCTGGGTCGGCACACGTTCGTTGGGTCGGCACACGTCGTTGGGTCGGCCGGATCGCATGGATGCACAAATCCCGACCCAACGCGCTGAGCTGACCCAGGGACGGCACGACGATGGTGCCCGTCGGACGCGACCTGCGCCACGAGTTTGGACCCCGTATGTCGTCGCCCGTAGCCTTCTCTCGGCCTGCCAGAGCGGCAGCGCCAGTCGGTCAATGTCGCCGACGCACCACGGGAGTACTCCATGCGCGAAGCAGTCATCGTTTCCTATGCCCGCACGGGCCTGGCCAAGGCGGGCCGGGGCGGGTTCAACATCACCGCGCCGATGACCATGGGCGCCCACGCCATCAGCCACGCCGTCAAAAAGGCCGGTATCGAGCCGGAGTCCGTTGACGACGTCTACTTGGGCAACATCGCCCACGGGGGCGGCAACATCGCTCGCAATGCCTCGCTCCTCGCCGGTCTTCCGGTCACGACGTCGGGCGCTACCGTCAACCGCTTCTGCTCGTCGGGCCTCAACTCGATCGCCCTCGCGGCGAACTACATCATCCAGGACGGCGCCGACATCGTCGTCGCCGGCGGGACCGAGTCGATCAGCCTGCCGTCCGGCTCGCCCGCCCGGGAGACGTTCGACCCCGAGCTCACGGCGAAGTACCCGGCCATTTACATGGCGATGATCGACACCGCCGACATCGTGGCCGAGCGCTACAAGGTCAGCCGCGAGTACCAGGACGAGTACTCCTTGCTCTCCCAGCAGCGCATGGGCGCAGCCCAGGCGAACGGCCTGTTCGAGGACGAGATCGTCCCGATGGCCACGAAGATGAAGCTGGTCAACAAGGAGACGAAGGAGGAGACCATCGTCGACTACGTGGTCGACCGCGACGAATGCAACCGTCCCGACACCACCATCGAGGGTCTCGCCAAGCTCCAGCCGGTCATGGGCCCGGGCAAGTACATCACCGCCGGCAACGCCAGCCAGCTCTCCGACGGTGCTGCGGCCGTCGTGATGATGGAGGCCAAGGAAGCCGAGAAGCGCGGCCTCACGCCGATGGGCGCCTTCAAGGGCTGGGCCGTCGCCGGTTGCGAGCCCGACGAGATGGGCATCGGTCCGGTCTTCGCCGTGCCGAAGCTCCTCGCCCGCCATGGACTCACCGTCGACGACATCGACATCTGGGAGCTCAACGAGGCCTTCGCCAGCCAGTGCCTCTACTCTCGCGACCGCCTCGGCATCGACCCGGAGAAGTACAACGTCAACGGTGGCTCCATCGCTATCGGCCACCCCTTCGGCATGACGGGCACCCGCTGCGCCGGCCACATCCTCCAGGAAGGCCACCGCCGCGGCGCCAAGCTCGGCGTCGTGACCATGTGTATTGGTGGCGGCATGGGCGCAGCCGGACTCTTCGAGATCTACTAATCCCACACCCGTCAGGGGCGCGCACGTTTCCACGCGCACCTCGCCAAAATCCACGCGCACCTCAGCCGGAACAGGCTTCCGGGCAGCGCCGATTCCGACCGATCTGTGCGTCAAATCGCGAGAGGTGCGCGTGAATCGTGCCGGGTGTCCGAGACGGCCGGCGGTGCAAGGCATCCGCCAGCGACATCGAGCGCACCGAGCAAGAGGACGTCATGACCGACGAACGCCATTTCATCTTCAACGAGTGTCGGGCCTTGAGCTTCGACTGCTACGGCACCTTGATCGACTGGGAGACCGGGATCGTCAACGCGCTCCAGCCCTGGGGCGCGTGGCGCGGCATTGATCTGTCCACTGAGGAACTCCTCACGCTCTTCAGCGCCAACGAACATCGCGTCGAGGCCGAGATGCCGACGACGCCCTACCCCGAGGTACTCGCCGAGTGTTTGCGCCGGATGGCCGACGAACTCGGCCACACGGCATCGTCACTTGAGTGTGAGGCGTTCGGCGCCAGTGTCGGTGCGTGGCCCGCCTTCGCCGACACCGCCGTGGCACTGCGGCGACTGAAGGAACGTTTCCGGCTCATCATCGTGTCGAACGTCGACCGGGCATCATTCGCTCGCAGCAACCTCCGGCTCGGGGTCGACTTCGACCTGATCGTCACCGCCGAGGACGTCGGCGCCTACAAGCCAACGCTCGATCACTTCCACTCCATGTTCGCCCAGCTGCCCGACATCGGTGTCGCCCGCGATGAGGTCGTCCACGTCGCGCAGTCGCTGTTCCACGACCACGGGCCGGCCCGGGAACTCGGTCTTCCGTCGGTGTGGATCGACCGACGCCACGCTCGAATCGGAACCGGGGCCACGCCACCGGTGCAGATCGAGGTCGGGCTCCGCTACCCCTCGCTCGTGGCCTTCGCCGACGCCGTGCTCGGATGACGCCCGCCGCCGGAGTCAACCCATCGTGGCGACCGGGTCGGAACTGGGCCCTACCCTGGACGACATGAGCGATTGGAACACCCAGGTCATCACCGAGTTTCGGGCAAACGGTGGAAAGGTCGCGCAGTTCGGCGACGCGCCACTGGTCATCCTGCACACCGTCGGAGCAAAGAGCGGAGCCGTTCGGGAGATCCCGCTCGTCGCCCTCCCGCAGGCCGACCACATGGTCGTGTTCGCGTCAGCGGCCGGATCGCCGAAACACCCCGACTGGTACTTCAACCTCCTCGCCAACCCGGAGATCACCGTCGAGTACACGACGGAGACCTTCACCGCACGCGTCACCGAGCTCCCGGCCGACGACGCTGCAGCCGCGCTCAACGCGCAGGCCGAGATCATGCCGCAGTTCGGCGGCTACATCACCTCGGCGGCGCCCCGGGTGATCCCGGCCTTCGCCATCACGCGCGTCTGAGACGCGCAGCCACTCGCTGCGCTCGCCCCGACCACCCAACACTCGAAAAGACAGCAGAGCGAGCGAACGCCAATGGCACGCCGACCGGGTGTCCGCCGACTATCCCTTTGGCGTGACCCCAGGCGTCACAGTGTGACGTCGTGCCGGGAAACGGACCCGACCGAACGGACGCCGAACAGCGCGGCGAACGCGGCGGCCGAGCCGCTGATCGGGCCGCGGTAGGCGACGTGCTGGTCGGGTCGCACGATGAGGCACTGGTCACCGTCGAGACCGAACGTGTTGCCCCACACCACGGCCGCGCAGGGCACGATGACGCACGGTTGGCCGATCTCGCCGGGCGGTGCACCTTCCCGCACGAGGATCGTCGGGACGCAGATGTCGACGAGGTCGAGCGTCGACCGGCCGTCGGGCAGCCATGCGTGGGGCAGGCGGCCCCCCGGCCGGGTGGAGGGAACGTAGTCGCGGGCGGGTTCGGCGAGCACGATTACATCGCTTCCGTCGTCGATCACCAGCGGGCCGGAGTACGAGTGACCCAATTGCAGGCCGAGCAGGTCGAAGTGGATGGCCTGGTTGGCGATCGCCGCTTCCACGCCCGCGCGGCCGACGGGGTCGGCAAGGATCGAGTGCATCGCCGCTGTGGATTCGGCAACGTCGGCGGTGACGCCGAGCGCCATGGGGATCTCGATCAGCTTGAAGGCGTTGTGCATGGACTGGTCGCAGTTGAAACGCGCGACGGGCTTGCGTTCGGACTCGTAGGTGTCGAGCGACGACAGGTCGAGCCAACCGGCTTCGACGGCGGCGAGCTTCCAGAGCAGATTGTGGACATCGGCGACGCCGGTGTTGAGACCGAGTCCACCGGTGGGCGGAAATCGATGCGCAGCATCGCCAACAAGAAGGGTTCGACCACGGCGGTAGCGATCGGCGATCTGCGCGCTCATGTGCCACGTGCCGACGGACAACACGTCGAACGGTGCATCCCAGTCTGCGATCGCGGCGCGCACCAACGCGGTGCAGTGCTCAACGGTGAGCGCCTCGCCCGGCTGCGCCACCGGATCCCATGCGTGCATATAAACCCACTCGCGGTCGCGACCGTGGGAGATGAACGTGCCGCCACTGGCCGGGTCGACCACGAAGTAGAGAACACCCGGTGCAGGTCCGACGAGCGGCCGGAAGTCGGCGGCGAGATGCACCATCACGAACGACTGCAGTGAACGAGGCCCGATCATCTCGATGCCGAGCGAACGGCGCACCGAGCTGGCTGCACCGTCAGCGCCCAAGAGGTACTTGGCGTTCACGCGCCGAGGTCCGTCAGGGCCTAGGGCTTCCACCGACACACCGGTTGCCGTCTCGGTCGCGCTGAGCCATCGGTGGGAATAGCGCACATCGAGTTCGGGCGTGAGCAGCAGCGGCTCCAGCCGATGCTGGCTCAGGTTGCGCAACGGCGTGGGCGTGATCGCCAGCATCTCGTCGCTTTGGCGCTCGTAGGGAAGCGTGCCGATCACCTCGCCACCCAGCTTCGTCACCCAATGAACGAGGCCGGCCTCGTCGGGCGAGAGCGCCGCGGCGAGGACCGGCGCCATATCCACAGCGGCCTGGCGCCAGATCTCGAAGGTTCGAGCGTTGATTGCATGCGCGGCGGGAGAACGCTGCGGCCCCTCCCGCTGTTCGAGCACGATCGCCGATAGGCCGACCTCGCGGCAGAGATGAGCGGCGGTCAGGCCGGTGGGCCCGCCGCCGACGATGACCACATCGACATCGTCGACATCGACCACGTCGACGTCGGGGGCGAGTCCGGTCATCTAGAACACGCCCTCGTAGCTGCCGCCGTCGAGCTGGATGCTCTGCCCGCTCAGGTAGCCGGCTTGGGCCGAGCAGAGGAAGGCGAAGGTGTCGCCGAACTCCTCGGGCCGACCGAGCCTTCCGGCTTTGATCGAAGCGATCTGCTCGGCGCGTGCTTCGTCGTAGGTGATGCCGCGGAAATTCATCGCCAACTGCGCCATCTGCTGCTGACGGCCGGTGTCGAATCGCTCCGGCAGCAGCGTGTTGATCGTTACGTTGTGGGCGACCGCTGACTTCGACAGACCCTTGAGCACTCCCGTGAGGCCAAGGCGAGGACCGTGCGACATGCTCATGAGCGGGTTCGGCGACTTCACCATCGCCGAGGACACGGCGACGATGCGGCCGAAGCGGCGCTGCTGCATACCCACGATGACTCGCTGCACGAACAGCAGGGGGGACACCATGGTCCGCTGCAGAGTGTCAGCCCATTTGTCGGCATCGATGTCACCGAAGGCGGTGGGCGGCGGGCCCTCGCCATTGAGCAGCACGATGTCCGGCTCGGGACACGCAGCGAGCAGAGCGTCGTGGACCTCGGTGCGTGTCGCATCGCCCACCACAGGGGTAGCAGTGATGCCGTGGGCCTCGTGGAGTTCGTCGCAGGTGCGCAGCACGTCCGACTCGGTTCGACCGTTGATCACGACGCGCACGCCCTCGCGCGCCAGGCTCTCGGCACACGCGCGACCGAGCCCGCGGCTCGACGCCAGGAGGATCGCCGAGCGGCCGCGGATTCCGAGGTCCATGGCCGTTTCAGTCCAGACCGAGGGCTTCGCGGGCGGCGCCGATGACCGGGAGGTCAGCCGGGTTGAAGAACGTCTCCGGCTCCTTGGGGCCCCACACCGATACCGGAGCGGGCCCATCGGAACCGGCCCAGTCGCGGCGGCAGTGGTCGCGTTCCCACGCTTCGTCGTCCACGATCTGGTCGATGTCGGAAAAGAACTCGAACATCGTGCCGGACGGGTCGGTGAGATACCAGAACACATTGGAACCGAGGAAGTGGCGGCCTACACCAACCACATTCGCGTCGTCGCGTTCGGTGACCACGGCCTGACCCGCCTTACCGATCGCATCGATGTCGTCCATCTCGATCGCGTAGTGGTTGATGTACGAAGTGGGGCCGGGTTGGATGAGCAGGTTGTGGTGGTCCTGCTCGATGCGACCGAAGGTGGCGACCCCGTTCAGGATCTGGTCCGACACCTTGAAGCCGAGACCGTCGAAGAAGAAGGCGGTGGCCTCCTTGAAGTGCGGCGTGCCGAGCACGAAGTGGCCCAACCGTCGGGGCGGCCTCGGCGAAGCTTCGACCGCCGCATCGGCGCGGGCGTTGAGACGTTCCTGTTCGCCCGCGTGATTCCAGGCTCGTCGTTGTGTCGGCGTCAACGGATGCGGGCTCGTGACGTCGATGACGACGCGGTGCCGGAAGACCGGATCGATGCACGTGAGCCTGGTGTCGGTGATCGACGACTCGACGCCCATCGTTCCGATGCGTTCGGCGATATCGGCGAGGTCCTGCTCGGACTCGCAGCTCATGTGCAGTTCGGACATGTGGCGGTAACTACCTTCGGCGATCCGCAGTTGCACCGGCCGATCAGCGGTGCCGAGGACGCCGTCGGAAGTCGCCGTCATGCCACGACGTAGCCAGAACTCACGCAGTTCGCTCGGGTTGGGCACGCTCAGCTCGATGTCGAGCAAACCGTTCAGCGCCATCAGCTGTCTTCTCCTTGGTAGTTGGTGACACGGACACAACGGTTGGTCATGGTGCCGATGCCGTCGATGGTGGTGGTGATGACGTCGCCGTCCTTGAGGAAGATCCCCTTCGCCGCACCTATACCCTCGGGGGTACCGGTGAAGATGATGTCGCCGGTGACCAAGGTGGTGATGCGCGAGAGGTAGCTGATCAAGGTCGGAACGTCGAAGATCAGGTTCGCAGTGGTGTCGTTCTGTCGAACTTCGCCGTTGACAGCGGTGACGATGCGGAGGTCATTGCGGTCGGCGAGTTCGTCGACGGACGCCAGGACCGGACCGATCGGACCGAAGGTGTCGAACGACTTGGCCAGATCGAAGTGCGGTGGCTTCGCCGCGAACTGCGCCACGCGGTCGGAGATGTCCTGGCCGACGGTCACGCCGACGACGTGGTCCCATGCCTGCTCTCGAGGGATGTCTTTGCCGCCCGTGCCGATGACCACCACGAGTTCGCCCTCATAGTCGCAGAAATCGCTGCGCAGCTCGATGTCGGCGGTCGGACCGACCAGGCACGAGGGGAACTTCGTGAACACCAACGGCGCTGCCGGCACGTCCATTCCGCCCTCGTCGGCGTGGGCCTGGAAGTTCAGGCCGACGGCGAACGACTTCTGCGGCCGCAGCACGGGCGGTCCGAGGGTCGCCTCGGACACCAGGCCCGTCGGCGTCTTTGCCGCCAACTCGCTCGTGAGCGATGCCAGCCGAGTCGGATGGGCGATGGCCTTCATCGGGTCGGCGCTGAGGGACCCGGAGCTGACTTCGTGCAGATCGAAATAGCCGTCTCCGGACACCAGTACGGCGCGGCCGGCGATGTTGGCAAGACGAAACCCCATATCCCACGACCTCCAGGTCGACGCCGATCCTATAGGATACATGCTACAGGACAATCGGGACTGTGCGACACTGGGGATGATGACAGGTGGTCGATCCCTCGCCGGCGGAGAACCACCCACCCTGACCGAGTGGGCCGACCAGCGGCTGCGTGAGTCGATCATGCGGGGCGACTTCGGCCCCGGCGACGCCCTCGTGATCTCGACGTTGGCCGAACAGCTCGGCCTTTCGGCCACACCCCTTCGTGAAGCACTGCGCAAGCTGGCGTCCGAGGGCCTCGTCGTCCTCCAGTCGCACGGATCGGCCCGCGTGGCCGAGGTCGACCTCCACGAAGCCAACGAGATCTACGAGCTCCGGCTGATCCTCGAACCAATGGCGCTCGAGCGAGCGGTGGCGGTCGGCGACAACGATTACCGCCAGCGCGTCGAGTCAACGTGGAACGCGTTGACCACCACACCTGTCGCCCCGCCGAGCACCCACGCCGCCTTCCATCGCGCCCTGGTGTCCGCCTGCGATTCAGCGTGGCTGATGCGCCTCGCCACCCAGCTGTCCGATCGGGCCGGCCTCCTCGTGACCGTCGGCCTGCCCGAGCGACCCCGCGGCTACAACACCGCCGAGGTCCACCGCACGCTGAAGGATCTGGCGGTAGCCGGCGACGCCGCAGGTGCCGCGGCGGAGTTGCGCCGCCACTTCACCCGGACGCTGACCGCCCTCCGGGCGGTGCTCAGCACCACGCCAACGACACCGCGCTGATCCTCGGCGCGTCACGGCTCGCGGCGGAACGCCAGGTACAGCCAGAAGCTGCCGATCAGCACGCCTGACCCGAACTCCGCAAACAGCACGGCGAACACTCCCCCGACGGCGCCGAGGACTGCTGCCCAACGAGGAAGCAGGTGGCGTTTGGTGCTCGTGAATCCCAGCGCTATCCATCCAACGACCGCGAGCAGATTCCCTGGAATACCCACCACCACAAACCAGTCGGGATCGTCGCGCAGCACGAATCCGGCCGCGACACCGAACGCGACGAGCGCGTAGCCAACGCAGATCGATCGAGCCGGTCGAGTCGCCGCGAATTGGAGATGTCGAGCAAAGTAAAGGGCAGCGATGGAACCCACGAGGTACGCGAAGAACGCGACTTCGCGGGCGTTCCCGGCAAGAGTCTCGTAGTCCGCCGCCGGCTTGCTGGTCGACAGCGCGTGGTAGAGCGCAAGGCCTATCGCGCAAGTGGCGGCAAGGATCGCCGCTGCCTTGGCGACCCCGTCGAGCGCGTCGACCGGAGGCAGTTCCTCAATCGCTGTGGCGTTGCTCATGTTGGCTCTCCGTGCTCAGGCTGCTGGAATGGGACGGTTTGAGTATCTGAGTGCCGCTGTCGATTTCGCATCGGAGCGAGGGAGGGTTCGGTTCGTTTCGATCTCCAACGTTGGGGGGAGGCCGGGTACACGCCCCTCATCCCCTGGGCGGAGGACGTGGAGGGACGAGAGAGCCATACTGAGGTTCGAGAGAATCTTCCGACAGTGGGTTCACGTGACGCTTGCCATTCCCTCCCTCGCCCGCATCAGAACGAACCATCGGATCGCGTTCGGGATGACAGCTGCAGCAGCAGTGGCGCTCGCCACGTGGATTGGTGCTTCTGCGCAACAAGCGCGACGACCAATCGTGGTGGACTCCGTAGCGCTCGCTGCGCTGGCATCGTTCGCGCTCATTCGCACTGCGCCGGTCGTGCCGCTCGTGGCCTCGCTCATCGCGCCGCTCGTCGCGAGTTGGGCAGGGGGCACGAGCTCGGACGACCCATTCTTGGTCCTTGTTCTCGCCGCCAGCTTCGGCGCCGGCCGTTTTGGTCGGCACCGACACCTGCCCTACATGGCCGCGGGCGCACTCGGACTGATGTCGATGAACGTCACGGCACCGGGGCCGTTCGCCTTCCCTCAACAGATCGTCTTTCCGGTCGTGTTCATCGCGGCACCGTGGGCGCTCGGCGCGGTGGTGCGGCGGGCGGTTGAACGTGAGACGCGCGCAGTGGGATTCGCCACTGCGCTCGCCGAATCACACAGCATCGACATGCAGCAGGCGACGCTCCCGGAACGTCTGCGAGTCGCACGCGAACTGCACGACATCACTGCGCACACGATGAACGTCGTGTCCATCCAGGCTCAGGTACTCCGACGCCGGATCGAACACGGGCAGCGGGTTGAGATCGATGACGTGAAAGCGATCGAAGCCAGCGCCCGGCAGGCCATGACCGAGCTCCGCGAGATGTTGGGTGCGCTCCGACCGGCGGGTGTGCTGGCGCCATCAACCTCGCAGCCGACGATCGACCACCTTCCGCGCTTGATCGAGGAATGCCGCCAGTCCGGCCAGGACGTCGAGCTCGAGGTCGTCGGAGCACCTCGGGAGATGTCCGCAGGACACTCCCTAACTGCCTTTCGGATTGCCCAGGAATGCCTGACAAACGCGAGACGTCACGGCGTCGCTGGATCGGTTCGCCTCACCCTCGGCTGGTCGCGGGAACATCTCCAAATCACCGTGGTGAATCCGTCCTGGGTCTCCTCCGGGAAATGAGCGGTTCGTTGACGGGATCGGACTTGCCGGTATGCGAGAGCGCGTCACCATATGCGGGGGCAAGCTCGATGTCGGCCCGCTCGAACCTGGCATGTGGGTGGTTCGGGTCTCGTTGCCGACGTCGATCGCAACATGACCAGGATCGAAACCTCAATCCGGGTGCTCCTCGCCGACGATCAGACCATGGTCCGCCAAGGCATCCGTGCGCTTCTGAGCTTCGCCCAGGACGTGGTGGTCGTCGCCGAGGCCGCGAACGGGCACGAGGCGATCGAACTCGCACATCATGCGAGTCCCCACGTCGTACTGATGGACATCCATATGCCGCTCGTCGATGGGATCGCTGCGACCCAACGAATCCGCGCCGAACTCCCCGACGTCGCCGTCATCATCCTGACCACCTTACCACGACGCCTACGTGATCGACGCGATCCGAGCCGGCGCCTGCGGGTTTCTCCTCAAAGACGGCGACGGTGACGATCTACTCCGAGCAGTGAGGCTTGCGGCCGAGGGCGACGCAGTCATCGCACCGCGGCTACTCGGAAGACTTCTCACGACGATCGCACTCACTGCCCGAGATGGGCGGGCCGCTCAGGAATGCCTCATCTCCTTGACCGACCGTGAACGAGACGTCCTCAGTCTGATCGCGACCGGACGTAACAACGCGGAGATCGCTGACACGCTCCACGTCGGCGAAGCAACCGTCAAGACACACATCGGGCATCTGTTCGCGAAGCTCGCGATTCGCGACCGGGCCCAAGCCGTCGTGGCCGCGTATGAAAGCGGACTCGTACTGCCCGGAGCATCTCAAGAATCCTGACGCGTGCTCCGCCTCACGTCGCCAACACCGCGAGTTCCGCCGCACAACGGACGACGTCGTAGGGCTGACCGGCGGCGCGAAACCCGCGCAACGCCTCGCCGAAGTGAGCCCGGGCCGCAACCAGATCGCCCTGGGCGTGGCAACGGTGGCCGCGGACTTCGTCGAGAGCGGCGTACCAGGCGGGTAGCTGCATGACGACTTCGGCGAGCCACTGACACGACGCCTCGTACGCCACCAGCCGATCCAATTCGCCCGCCCGCGCCAGCGCGATCGCGGCCGGCACCGCAAGGGTGATCCGGCAACCGGGGCATGTCTCGAGCGGGCCGCATACCAACTCCTCCGCCTCGTCCACCGCCGCAAGGGCCGCCGACGGATCCGCGGCAAGTGTGATGCGGGTTCCGTAGATGCGGTCGAGGAGATGAAACCCCACGTCGCTCTCGCGGGCGACGGCCAACGACTCGTCCAACAGACGATGGGCGCCCCGCACATCGCCGCGCACCGCGGCCAACTCGGCGAGACGTTGCAACGAGAACGCCTCACCCGTACCGGCACCCATCGTGTGGTGCATCTCCCGTCCGCGCCGCAGGTCGCGGTCGGCGCCGTCGAGATGACCAGAAAGGAGTTGGGCTTCACCGCGCAATGTCACCGCGAAGGCATGACCTCGAGCCGCGCCAAGCCGCTCGGCCTCTTTAGCGAACGAATCGGTCCAGCGGATCACGTCCTCATACGGCCGGGAACCGTAGAGCAGCCGCTGAGTGATGCACAGCTGACCATCGAACACCGATGCCGCCAAGAGCGGCAGAGAACCGGTGTCGTGCAGATCGGTGCTGAGGCTGGTGCGCAACTCGCCCTGCGCATGGGCGGCACCGGCCTGGGCCCACGACGCAACGACGATCGCCGCCGGGTCGCCGGCGCGGAGCGCGAGTTGGCGACCTTCGGCCGCGAGCCGGGCACCGATCGCCGGGTCGGCGTGTCCCATCAAGCCGGCTCCGCAATACGCCAACGCCTTGGCCAGTTGCGACTCGAGCCGTTTCGGTTCCGCCCCCTCGACGACCCGAATACCACCAGCAGGGTCGCCGAGCTTCACCATGGCCAGCGCTTGAAGTGGCCGCAGCTCGTGCACTTCCTCCGGCGACGCGACACGGGCCGCGTCGTCGTACGCCGCGATGGCGCGAGGGTCGCCCATCGCGTCGAGGGCTCCGGCGCGCCGACGCAGTGCCTCGACGTGATGCGGATCGTGCTCGAGCAAACGGTCGAGGTGCGTCACGGCAGCCGGATAACCACCGAGACCGACTGCGTCATCCGCGGCGCGCAACAACCATTCCGCGGCACGGTCCGGCCGACCACCTTCAAGCCAGTGGTACGCCACGGCGCCCGGACGGGCGCCGAGCTCAGCCAGCCGACGGGCTGCGTCCCGATGCACGGCGACTGCGTGATGCGGAGCAAGCTGATCCGACAGGGTGCGCCGCACGAGCTCGTGGCGAAAACGGTACTGGCCCTGGTGCGCGACCAGCACGTCGGCGGCCATCGCGGCGTCGAGCAGTCGGGTGAGTTCATCGTCGGTGCAACCGGTCATGGCAACGACCGAGGCGAGATCGAGCGGGCCGCTGATGAGCGAGAGCCGCCGGAGCCAGGCGGCGACATCGTCGTCGAAGTCGAGGAAGCGGCGACCGATTGCCTCGGCAAGTGACGCGTGCAGCTCACCTTCGCGGTGACCTGCCCGACACAGCTCGGTCGCGAAGAACGCGTTGCCCTCCGATACGGCGGCGAGTACGGCGATGGCGTCGTCATCAGCCGGTGCACCGAGTGAGATCGCGAGCGACCTGAGGGCATCGCCGTCCAACGGCCCCAGGTCGATAGTCGTCGGCAAGCTATGACGCGCCGCACGCGCGATCGCTCGCTGCACCCCCGGACCTGCGGCCTCCGTGCGGAAAGAGAAGACGACGACGGGTCCGCCCTCGGCGCGCTCGGTCAGCTGCGCCAGCACTTCGAGCGAGCTGTCATCGGCACGGTGCGCATCGTCGACCACGATCACCACCCGCTTCCCCGCAGCCACGACCATCTGCTGCATGGCCCCCAACATCTGATGCCGGGTGAAGGACCCGTCGGCGGCGTCGGGTGGTTGGGCAACAGGGGTCAAGCGAGCGAGAACCGCGCGCGTTCGGTCGTTCAAGCGATCCGACATCGACGGGTAGCGGAGCAGCATCTCTTCCACGACCGAGGAAAGCGTGGCGAACGCATCGTCGGGCTCGTCGGCGAGGACCAGCGCGGCAACGCCCCCTCCGGCTCGTGCTCGTTTGACGAGGGCGCCGGTGAACGCCGACTTGCCGATGCCGGACGGTCCACGCACCAACACCAGCGCGCTTTCCGTCGACCGGCGCACCAACGCATCGACCGTCGCCAACTGCTGCTCGCGACCGACGAAGGACGGCGCGACGGGGACGAGGCCTTCGAGCGCTCCGGCGTACAGCTCCTCGGTCGCCGGTTGCGGGAGTACCCCGAGCTCGATCGACAGTGCGGCGCGCAGCCGTCCGTACACGGCGATCGCGCGATGACGCCGCCCGTCGTCGAGCGCCGCTCGCATGACCTCACGAGCCGCCGCCTCGTCAAGCGGGTCCAACTCGAGCACGCGGTCCCATTGGCCACCGACGCGCAGCAGACCCAGGTACCGGGCCGCCAGCAGACGCCTCGGCTCGTCTGCCCACGGTTCGTAGCGGGCGCCCGGCAGTAACTCACCGGAGTACAGAAGCGCCGCCTCGCGCGCAGTGCCCGGATCCCCGCCGGCGAGCGCCGCATCGGCAGCCTCCAAGAACTCATCGACGTCAGTGCGCAGAGACACGCTAGGAAACAGCGCAACGTTCTGTTGCTGGAGGACGACGGCTTCCGGGTGCCCCAGCGCCTGGCGAGCGTGGTGAGCAGCCTTGCGAAGGTTGGCACCGCCCGCCGACGAATCGAGCTGCGGCCAGAGTGCGTCGATGACCTGATCGCGTGCGAGCTGGCGACCGGGCGCGAGGGCGAGCAGCTGCACCATCTCACCGGCGCGACGGGTGGGAAACCGCGTCAGCGCGACTTCTTCGTCGACGGTCACCTCGAAACCGCCGAGGAGGCGGACGTGCACGTTCCTGACCGTCATCTGCATCTGCCCTCCTTCTCTTCACGAATCACGCCGACACTCCACTCTGACCCACGCGAAGAACTCACCCGACATCCGACTGCCGCACCAATGCGCGTCCGGTAGTGACCCACGCCGCCAGTCCACCGTCGAGGTGCGCGACGTCGGAGTATCCCAACGCATACAGGGCATGCACGACAAGCGCCGATCGCGCACCTGTGTCGCAGAGCACCACCACTCGCCGCCGCGGGTCGAGGACCGGGCGATGCTCGGGCCGATCGGGATCGGCCACGAGCTCGACGATGCCCCGGGGAACGTTGATGGCACCCCCGATGGTGCCGCTGCCCAGCTCGTCAGGTTCGCGCACGTCGAGCAGCACCATGTCACCTTCATCCAACTCCGAAGCGAGCTCGGCGGGTCGCAGGTTCTCGACGACGGCGCGTGCCAGTCGGACCTGCATGTCGATGTGCCGGACCCTCGGATCATCAGTCATGCGACGATCGTGACCGTCGGCGCGTTCCCGGGCCGTTCCCCGGTCGCATTCGTCCGCCCAGGCACCGGGAACGTCTTGGGAACGCGACAGCGTGCACCATCTCCTACGCAACGGCGCAGCCTGCGCCGACCACACAAGGGAGCCACGATGACCATCACCGAGCAATCCGACGTCGGCACCGAACCGGCCAGCCTGTTCGACCGCATCGGCGGTCGCGCCGGCCTGGAGAAGATCGTCCCGGACGTGGTCCAACTGCACATGGAGAACCCGATCGTCGGCGAACGGTTCCGCAACGCCAAGAAGCCGCCCGCGGAGTTGGCCCGGTTGGCGATCGAGTTCTTCGCCACCGGTCTGAGCGGGAACCCGACCTACGACGGCATGTCCATGCCCGCCGCACATGCCGGTATGGGAATCAACGAAGCCGAGTACATCGCTGTGCTCGACGACATCCTCGCCGCGCTGCAGAAGCACGGCATCGGCCAGCAGGAACAGGCCGAATTGCTGTACATCGCGTACAGCATGAAGTCGGAGATCCTGGCGAAATGAGCACTGTCACTCTCACCCAGCAGGCGGTCGCCTCCCTCACGCCCGAGGAGTTCGCCGTCGCGGCGCACGACCCGCGCACCATCGTCGTCGATCTGCGGGAGGCCGACGAACGCGTCGCGTCCGGCAGCATCGCCCACGCCGTCCACGTGCCCCGCGGTCTGCTCGAGTTCCGCGCCGACCCCACCAACGCCGCACACGATCCCCGACTTCGACCGGAAACTCGGGTGCTGCTGTACTGCAGCGACGGCGCCCGCTCGTCCCTGGCCGGCATTTCGTTACGCACGCTCGGCTACACCGACGTCGCCCAACTCCACGGTGGCCTCACCGCCTGGGACGCGGCCCGGCTTCCGCTCGTGGGACGGATGCCTTCGCCGTACTGACTGATCCACGCCGTGTGCACGGTGTTGCTCCGATAGCAACGCCGTGCACGGAGGAGCAGGGCCGTGGGGTCAGCGAGCGAGCCAGCCGTCGACGGCGGCGAGCCACGTCGGGTCAGCACCCCGGCGCCATGCTTCGAGACCGCCGGGAAGGAGCCGCGCCCGCGTGGTGGCGCGGCGGCCCCCGAGCGGTCGATGCAGCTCGGCCAGCAGCCGGTTGCGGCGGACGGGGTCGGCCACGTTCGCCTCGATCGCTACCGCTCGGGTGGCGCGGGCTTCCTGCTCCCCACGGGTTGGTGCGACGACATGGGCGCCCGTGAGCGTCAGCGCCCGGATTGGCGTTCCTGATGCCCGGCAGGCGGCGAGTCGCACATGGCCGTCAAGGAGCACGTGGGCATGGAGCCCGGAGTGCCACCACAGCAGAAGGGGCGGAAGCGTTCCGTCGGCGGCGAGCTTCACCGCGGATTTCACCCGGCCCTCGTCGGCCGGGACCACCGCGCGCAAGGGCAGGAGCCATGCGCTCCCGATGTCCCACGTGAGGAAGCACGCTGGATCATCGGCTGGTGCACTGAGTCGGAAGTTCCTGTTACATCGATCCTTCGGATAATGCGCTTGAAGTACAACCAATCAGCGCCATTCGATGTCACAGGAACTTCCGCGAAGATGCACCAGGAGGTCTTCGTCGAGTTCGACGGTGTCGACGCTCATGCCGTCGAGGCGACGGCGCGCCGCCCAGTCGGTCGTGACCTCC
This sequence comes from Acidimicrobiia bacterium, assembly GCA_031418775.1. Taxonomy (GTDB): domain Bacteria; phylum Actinomycetota; class Acidimicrobiia; order Acidimicrobiales; family JANYDT01; genus JANLQX01. Next base: position 2,353 of record JANOJN010000219.1, on the reverse strand, counting down.
GCTCGGCGGAGCTCCCATCGGCCACCGACGATGGGATGCGCGCCGGCCGCGAACGCCTCGGCGAAGGCGAACGCCCAAGCTGTCCACCAGCCGTCGTGATCGGGATGGGCGGCGCGGATGCGCCGGCAGCCATCGGCCGTCCATGACGGATCGACGGTCGGCGCGGCGCCACGTCGTACGTGGAGTCCCCACCGTGACGCGGAACCGGCCGCCCACAGCATCGGTCCTCCCGGCGAGGAGATCAGGAGGCGATCGGGCGGAGCGACGAACGTGTCGAGTGCCGCCGCCGGGTCGGTGCTCCACAGCTCGAGTACGGCGGAGTCGTCACCCGCATCTGCCACGATCCCATCTGTTGGCACACCCCAACGAAGCATCCGCTCGATCATGCCCGAAGTGGCACGCCAGCCAGCGTTGCGCCCCGCCGCGGCCCTCTCTAGGTGCAAGGCTCATGTACACAAGTGCCGACCGGGGAGCGCGTATGGAAGAGATCATCGATCCCGAGCTGCCGATCATCGATCCGCACCACCATCTGTGGGACTACCGGGCGGTGGTCGACCGGTTGCCGGCCGGACTGCACCCGTTCTTCGACAACGTCCGGCGGTATCCGCTCTACGGGCTCGACGAACTCGCGGCCGACATCGGCAGCGGGCACAACGTGATTGCGACGGTGTACGTCGAAGCGCACACCGCATACCGCAAGGATGGGCCCGCCGAACTGCTGCCGGTGGGCGAGACCGAGTACGTCGTCGGCATCGCCGCGCTCGCCGCCGAGCGAGGTCTTGACGGTGCGCTCGCCGGGATCGTGGCACACGCGGACCTGACACTCGGTGACCGCGTGGTCGATGTGCTCGAGGCCCACCGTTCTGCCGGTGAGGGTCGGCTCCGGGGGATCCGTCACAGCGCGTCGTGGGACGCCGATCCATCCGTGACGATCCCGGGCGGCCGAACTCCGTCCGGTCTCCTGCTCGACGATGCGTTCCGTGTCGGCTTCGCCCATCTGGCGCCAGTCGGGCTGACGTTCGACGCGCTGGTCTTCGAACCTCAGATGCCCGACGTGATCGACCTCGCGAGAACGTTTCCGGAGACGACGATCGTGTTGAATCACGTGGGACACCCGCTGGGCTTCGGGCCCTACGCCGAACGGATAGACGAACGATTCGTTACGTGGCGGGCGAGCATCGAAGCGCTGGCCGCGTGCCCGAACGTGACCGCCAAGATCGGAGGCTTCGCGATCGGGCTGCAACGCCCGTCCTACCTCGCCGATCCACCACCGACCGTCGAACAGATGGCCACCGCGTGGAGGCCGTACATCGACTCGGCGATCGAGTTGTTCAGCCCCGAACGATGCATGTTCGAGAGCAATTACCCCGCCGATGCGGGCGGCTGTTCGTACGCCAGTCTCTGGAACGTCTTCAAGCACGTGACCGCGGGCCACACCGCGAAAGAGCGACGCGCGCTCTTCGCCGACACCGCGGCCCGGATCTACCGACTCGATGTCAAGTTCTGAATCCCCGATGTAGCCGCTGCGGTTTCATCGCTCCGGTCATGGTTGAGCCGTCCGACGGCGCTCGGAGCTGCCCGTCTCGGTTCCGCCGGGCACGAGAGCTGGCGGGCCGGAAGTGCGCGACACTGCAGCCATGAGGGTCCTCTTCAGCACGAGTCCGGGCCGCGGCCACATCCATCCGATGGTGCCGTTGGCGCAGGCGCTGATCCAGCGCGGTGACGAGGTGCTCTGGGTCACGGGAGCGCAGGAGTGCGGGCGACTCCAGCGTGACGGTTTCCAGGCGACGCCTGCCGGGCTGGACGAACGTGCGGGAATGGCCAAAGCGATCCGGCGCTTTCCGGAGATCCACGAGATGCTGGGCGCGGAGAAGGCCGACTTCATGTTCCCGCGCCTGTTCGGCACGGTCCGCGCCGAGGCGATGCTCACCGACCTTCTGCCGGCGGCGCGTGCGTGGCAGCCGGACCTGTTGGTCGCCGAGCAAGCCGAGTTCGCCGGACCGCTGGCGGCGGCGGCGTTGGGCGTGCCGAACGTGTGCCACGGGTTCGGGTCGGTCTTGCCGGCCCCGAGGGTGGCTGCGGCGGGCGAGCGGGTGGCCCACCTCTGGGTGGAACAGGGACTCGAGCCCAAGCCCTACGGCGGGTGCTACGAGAACCTCTACGTCAACATCTTCCCGCCGAGCCTGCAGCCCGAGAACGGCGTCCACCTCGGTGCTGTCCAGGACCTCGGCCCCGGCGACACAGCCACGTCCGGCGACGAGCATCTGCCGGCCTGGGTGACCGCCGACGCCGGGACTCCACTCGTGTACGTCACGTTCGGGACCGTCTTCAGCAACGACTCGGCGCTGGCCGC
>JANOJN010000218.1:0-12915 GCA_031418775.1 Acidimicrobiia bacterium | reverse complement strand
CGCGCGCCGGGAGGAATGCGCGGTGGTCGACGGTCGCGCGGCGGGAGGAATGCGCGGTGGTCGACGGTCGCGCGGCGGGAGGAATGCGCGGTGGTCGACGGTCGCGCGGCGGGAGGAATGCGCTGTGGTCGACGGTCGCGCGGCGGGAGGTACCGTCGGTGCCATGACTGGATCCGGACCGACCGCCGACCCGACGGATGATGCCGGGAGCCGTCAGAGCCCGAGTGCCGTGACCGCGCCGACCAGCAGACGGCGAGTCGGCGACGCAGAGCTCGACGCCACGATCGACCGTGTGCTCGAACTCGTCGGATCCCGGGTCCGTGACAACGACGGGCGGCTCGACAACCGCGATCAGCTGCGGGAGATCCTGGTGTCGGGCGTGCGGATGGCGCTCGACTCGGCCGACGGCCGTGCTGATCGACTCGACCTGAAGATCGCCAACGCCGCGTTGGCCGAGATGCGCGACGCCTACCTCACGTTCGGCCCGTACCGGGACGTGCGCAAGGTGACGATCTTCGGTTCGGCCCGCACCGAAGTCGGCTCGCCCCTGTACGAACAGACCAAGATGCTGGCCGCCGCGATGGCTGCCGAGGGCTGGATGGTCGTGACCGGGGCCGGCCCCGGGATCATGGCGGCCGGGCTCGAGGGCGCCGGACGCGAGAACGCACTCGGCGCAGCGATCCGCCTTCCCTTCGAGAGCGAGGCGAGCGACCTTCTCGATCCGGACCGACTCGTCGACATGCGGTACTTCTTCACCCGGAAGCTGGCACTGATACGCGAGAGCGATGCGTTCGTCTGCATGCCCGGTGGGTTCGGTACGCTCGACGAGACGTTCGAGCTCCTCACCCTGCTGCAGACAGGCAAGGCGACACCGGTGCCCATCGTGATGCTCGGACTGGGTCAGGGCTTCTGGCATGCCCTCGATCGCTTCATCGAACTGATGATCGAGCAGGGATGGGTGGGCGCGTCGGACCGCGCGCTGTACCGGGTGACCAACTCCGTCGACGAGGCCGTCCAGGAGCTCATGGGGTTCTATGCGAACCACCACTCGATCCGCTGGGTCGGTGAGCAGCTGGTGCTGCGCATGCACCGTCCCCCATCGGACGTCCAACTCGACGACCTGGTTGCGAAATTCGGTTCCTACGCCACCGACGGTGCCATCGTGCGGGCAGAGCCCTCTTCGGTCGAGCGGTCCGAACGTGACCACCTGGACCTCGCCCGCCTCTCGATGCGCTTCAACCGACGCCAGCCCGGCCGGCTACGCCAGCTGATCGACGCCGTCAACGGCTGGTGACCGGCCGCTGAGCGGGACCGCTCACGGCGACGCGGAGGTCACGACCGGTCCGGTGTCGACGACGTCGAACCAGGAGCCGGGCACGGTCTTCAGTTGCGCGAGGTCGTCGTCGTTCCATCGCGCATCAGTGGCGCCGCTGATGAACCAGCTCGATCCGTTGTCGGCCACGATCATCCCGTAGCGCTGCAGCGCCCGAAGGATCACAAGCGCGTGTCCGCGGTAGGGAGACAGATCGATATCGCGGCGCAGCCGGAATCGCGCCCCCATCGGCGGCACACGGTCATCGGGGATCCCGGCAAAGTGACGAGCAGGGGAAATATAGGCGCGCTGAGTTTTCGCCACAGTGAACCGGAGCGCGTGACGGATCTCGCCCGAAGCGACTTCGTCGTAACGGAGCAGACCGGGGAGGATGGGGAGACCGGCTGCGTCGGCCGACGTCCAGCCGGCAGGCCGGAGGGCATTCGATCGCAAATCGAACACGGCGCCGGAGCTCGCTTCCCATCCGCTACCGGAACGACGCGCGTTGAAGAGCTCGTACAGCCGGCACGAGCCGCTCTGCACCACGAGCACGTGGCGATCGCCTCCCGCCTCGACCGGCGCGTCGCCGGGAATCGGGAACGGGCCGGGATCGCTCTCGTCGCCGTAATCGGTGTATCGGACCTGGACGAGTGGTTGGCCCGATGGTACGACCACATACGGAATGCCGTACTCCGGGTTGGATCCGGTGTCGGGGTGCAGCGTCGACCGCGTGCTGTTGACCGACGCAACCCACGCCTCTGAGCGGGGATGCAACGGCAGGGCCGAGACGTCGAGGTTCCATGCGTTGTCGGAAGGGAAGACGGAACATCCCCCGATCGTCGGCCCCGCGCCAGACACTGGCCCAGGCCCTGGCACTGGCACCGACGAGCTGACCCGTGCAGCCGTCGTCGGTCGCGTCACCGTGGACTTCGGTTTTGCCTTCTTCACCGACCGCCGCACTGCCGAGGTATCGCCGACGGGAATGACGACGAGCGCGGCGACAACGATCAGCCCGTAACGCATCGATCGAGTCCTCATACCGTCTCCCGTCCTCGCGCTACGGACCTCATGACTATCGGCAGAAGTCGACCCTCACTCGAGGAGCGTCAGCGTCCAGCCCCAACGATAGGTCCCGGGACCTATGCGATACCGAGGGAGCGTGTCAGGCCCACAGGAGCCGGTGCCCACGCCGCGCAGCCGATGATCGATGTGGACGAATGCCTCCGTTCGTCGGGGCAACTCCGGAGGGATCGAGGCGGCATCGAGATCCTCATCGCTGTGCCGGCGCACGGCGAAGGAAAAGCGCTGACCTGGATCCGCTCGCACGGAAAAGAGCGGTTGGTCGCCGCTGCTGGCGCTGAAGGTCGAGGTGTCGAGGTGGTGGCCGTGGTCCTGTGGGCGCATGTACGGGACGTACTGGGCATCGATGGTCGAGCTCCAGTCCCCCAGCGGAGCGCTGGCCAGCCGGTCGGCGTACGACTCGTGCGGGCCTCGTCCCCGCCACGAGATCCAGTCGGCCCCGGGTGGGACAGCGAAGCGGTGGCCCAGTCGGGGAAGGTCGCCACGCCCCTCCGGAACATCGGCGACGCAGAGCATGCGGACCTGACGCCCGGTGATCTCGAATCGCTGCTGGAAGCGCACCCCGTCGATGGACGCGTCCGTCGTGATCACTTCGCTCGCGCCGCGGCGCGACCGAATGGACGGACCCACGGCCCGGAGCGGAGCCCGGAGGTGCCACGTCAGCCAGCGGGTGTGCACTCCGGGTATGCCGAGCGTGCCCGGCTCGACACCGTCGTTGTCGATCCGGGAACGCCAGATCGTCGGACGGATGGGGGCCGCGAGGATGTCGCGGCCGCGCCAGGTCAGCGTCCGCAGCTCCCCGGTATCGGTCACCTCCACTTGGACGTCCTCAGCCGGCGAGCCCAGCGACGCGACCCTCCTCCGCGCGGCGCCGGAGCGCAACCTCGCGGGAACCTCCACCTGGCCGACGGCAACCTCGTGGCCGGCCAGCGCCCACGGCGTCGCCGATCGCAGCTGGGCGCGAACCGTGACCCACGCCGCGTCCGGACCGGATCGGAGCTCAACCGGCAGACGGACTTCGACCGACTCCCCCGCCGGCGTCCGCAGCTGACGGAGCTCGCCCTCGATCCCGGTGGAGGTCGACCACGTGAACCGCACGTTGGAGAGGTCGAGCACTTCGTAGTCGTTCACGATCCGGATCCGGCCGCTCGCCGGGTCAACCGGCTCGACGCGTATCGGCGCGAACACGGCTTTGGCTTCGAGCAGGCCGGGATGCGCGACACGGTCGGGCCAAACGAGCCCGTCGGCGATGAACGCGCCGTCGTTGGGTTCGTCACCGAAGTGGCCGCCATATGCCCAGTAGGGGCGGCCGTCGACCGTGGTCGCGGCGATGCCGTGATCGGTCCATTCCCAGATGAAGCCGCCCTGCAGTCCGTGATGGGTGGAGATGGCACGCCAGTAGTCCGCCAGACTGCCGTTGGAGTTCCCCATGGCGTGGGAGAACTCACACATGATCAGCGGGCGGCGGTCGGTGCCGCGTGTCGACCAGTCGACGATGGCATCAATGGTCGGGTACATCGGCGCGGTGATGTCCGTCGTCGACGGGTCCTCGTCGGTGAGCCCGTAGCGATGAGCGCCCTCGTACTGGACGAACCGCGTGGGATCCGCAGCGCGCGCCCATGCGTGCATCGCAGCATGAATCGGTCCGATGCCGGATTCGTTCCCGAGAGACCAGCCGATGACGCACGCATGGTTCCGGTCGCGCCGAATCATCCGCGTCAACCGCTCCAGACACGCGCTCTGCACCTCCGGAAGGTGGACGAGCTGGCGGTAGCGGCCGTGCGTCTCGAGGTTCGCCTCGTCGATGACGTAGAGCCCGTATTCGTCGCAGAGGTCGAGGAACTCCGGGTCGGGCGGATAGTGCGACGTGCGGACCGCGTTGATGTTGTGGCGCTTCATCGTCAGCACATCGAGGCGATGGGTCGCCGGTGAGACGACGCAGCCGGTTCGCTCATCGTGGTCGTGGCGATTCACACCACAGATGACCACGACACGACCGTTGATGAGCAGCTCACGATCGACAATCTCGACCCGTCGGAAGCCGATGAGCTGACGGACGACCTGGACGACTTCACCGGTCGGCGATCGCAACGCAGCATGGAGCGCGTATCGGGTAGGCACCTCCGCGTTCCACTGGTCGATGCCGTCGACCGTCGCCGTGAAGCGAACGCGATGTCCGGCGAAGTCGTCCATGTCGGCCGCCTGGTGCAGCCAGGACCGCCGATCGAAGGTCGGCACCGACATCCGCTGCGCGCTCACCTTCTTGGCCTCGATCGTCTTCAGGTGACGTGGCGGCGGCGATTCGTCGCCGCCGGTGACCTTCATCGTTAGTGCCCGTCCGTCGAGGCGCTCGAGACCGGTTTCCACGGTCCAGCCCCGCTCGGGCGCCGAGGTGAATCGCACATGGGCGGCCACGGTCAGGGTGCCGGTTCGGAGGTCGTCGGCAAGGCCCGCATCGACTTCGAGCTGCTCGATGTGGACGACGGGCACGGACAGCAGCTCGACCGAACGGGTGAGTCCGGAGAGCCACCACTGGTCCTGGTCTTCGAGCCAGGTGGCATCGGACCACTTCACGACGACGATGGCGAGATGGTTCTCACCGAGGTGGACGAACGGCGTGATGTCGTAGTCGCTCGTGAGACGGGTGTCCTTGCCCATCCCAATCGGACTGCCGTTCACGAACACGTGGTGGATGGAGTCGGCGCCACCGAGGCGAAGGATCGTACGACGGGCGTCCCAGGACCCGTCGATGGAGAACGCTGTCCGGTACACGCCGGTCGGATTATCGGTCTCGGGCACCTCGCACGGCTCTTCCGGGAACGGGTAGAGCACGTTCGTATAGTGCGGTTTCCCGTAGCCCTGGGTCTGCCAGGTACCCGGGACCGTGATCGACGGCCACGAGTCGTCCCGCGTCTCGGGCGCAATGTGATTGGCCGTGACGAGGGTCGGCGACGTCAGGTAGGCGAACTTCCACGCGCCGTCGAGGGACCGTGTCCAGGGCGTCCGACCCCGCCGGGCGTCGCTGACCGAATCGAACGAAGCCCGGACCGTGCGCGACGGCATGCGCCCGATTGACACGACCCCGGCGGAAGACCACGATCGCGGCCCGAAGGCGCGGAGCGGGTTCGCCAAATCCGAACCGATCGACCGATTCACGTCGTTCCCCTGGTGCGGGGACGCTTCACCGGCATCACGAACGCCGAGAGGCCCCTGTGCTTCTGTTGCATGCAGCGACCCTACAAGCGGGTTCGCAGACCCCTGGGAACCCGCCGACCGAGGTGGTTCGGTGATGGTGTGCTCGAAGTTCGGGGGTTTCGTTGCTCTCGAAGCAACAAAACCCCCGAACTCCCGCCTCGATCAGGAGCCGAGGCCGAACTCGGCAAGCTCGACCGGCCGGCGCTCCTCGATGGAACGATGCGCGGCAGCTCCGAGCGCCACCGACCAGAGACCATCGTCAAGCGTGACCAGGGCCGGGGTTCCATTGCGGATCGCCTCGGCGAAATCGACGTGCTCGAGGTAGCTGGCACCGTGGTGGAAACCGACATGGGCGACGCGATCGTCGTGCCCTGCATCGATGACCCGGATCTCTTTCGACGTCCACTCCCCGTTCGGACGCGGGACGCCGCCTCGGAGCCCGATGCGGAGCTCACCGCTCGGGATGAAGGCCTCGACCTTGCCGAGCGTGCCGGTGCCGACCAGCTCCTGCTCGTTCGGGCCGCCCTCGGCAAACATGCACAGGTCGAGCATGGTCCGCACGCCGTTGGCGTATTCGACGATCACGTAGGCGTTGTCAAGGACATCCGCGCGCTTACGACCGTCGGGGGTGTCGTACTCCTCGTCGAGGTGGTTGTGGTCCTGCCCACCGCTGGCCATCACCCGCACGGGTCGGGCACCGACCGCGAGGTTCATGAGGTCGAAGAAGTGACAGCACTTCTCGACCAGTGTTCCGCCGGTGTTGGCACTGAACCGGTTCCAATTCCCGACCTTTTCGAGGAAAGGGAACCGATGCTCCCGGATGGCGAGCATCCGGAGGTCGCCCACCACCCCGCTGCGGATCTCGGCGAGGAATCGGGCCACCGGTGGCATGTAGCGATACTCGAGTCCGACCCAGACGATGCCGCGGTGGGTCTTGGCGCCCTCCGCCAGGGACCGGCAGTCCTCGACCGTGGTGCACAGCGGCTTCTCGACGAGCACGTGAAGGTCAGGACGCGACGCGTAGATGTCATGGACGACATCGACGTGGGTGTTGTTCGGCGTGACGATCACGACAGCATCGACGTCGTCACGCTGCAGGAGTTCGCGGTAATCGGCATGGGAGGCATGCGCAGGTTGGCCGGTGAGCGCGACGGCGGCCCACTCGAGCGACTTCGGCATGGGGTCGGCGACCGCCGTGACCCGTGCTCCGGGAAGCGCCACCAGGTTGCGCAAATGCTCGCATCCCATCATCCCGGTACCGATGACGCCGTAGCGGATCTCCTGCATGGCCGAGACGTTACCCGGATCGTCCCCTACCTGGGTTGGCTGGACGGCTCCGGGTCAGCTGGTGCCCCCTGGGTCAGCTCCCGTTCACTGGGTCAGCTCCCGTTCACTGGGTCGGCTGGGACGCCATTTGCGAGCGAATCCCGACCCAGTGCACACAAGCTGACCCAGGACGCGTCAGGTCCGGCTCGGTTTCGGCTGAACCGGCAGGCGACTGGCTAGGGCCGAGCCGATGAACCACATGACGGCCGCCAGGACGAAGACCCAGGTGAAGCTCCCGAAGTGGTCGGCCATCCAGCCGCCCAAACGGGGACCGATCATCTGAGCCACCCCGAAACAGGCCGTGATCACACCGAAGGCGGCGGAGAACTCCTGCGGAGTCACGTGGTCGCCGAGATACGACGCGATCGACACCACCCCTCCGGCCATGCCGAACCCGAAGCCGATCGTGGCGATCGACACGAGCGGATCGGTCCCGGCGAGAACAGCCAGGCAACCGACCCCGGCAAGGGCGAAGCAGGTCAGCATCGTCACGCGACGGCCGATCCGGTCCGAGAGGCGACCGATCGTCAACGCGCCCAGCGCGTTGCCCACTCCCATGAACGCGAATACCCGCGATGCCTGTCCGGAGGCGAACCCGGCATCCTGCTCGAGTGCCGCCACAACATACGTCGCGAACAGGACGTAGCCGAGGCCAAAGCAGGTGTACGCCGCCGTCGGGGCCCACCAGGCCGGAACGCGGCGGAGCACAGAGAGCCGTGGCGGCGACCCGGGAACGATCGGGACCGGACGGAGAAGGGTAAACGCGAGAACGGTGGCGATCACCCCGACAATTGCCTCGCCGAGCCAGATCGGCCGCCACAGCGCGGGGTTGTCGACCACGTTCCGGGTCACCGTGGTGACCACGGTGACGACGACGATGCCCGCACCGATGCCGGCCGAGGACAGCCCCATGGCGAAGCCGCGACGCTCGGGCGGAAAGACGCTCGCCGCAACGACCGGCGCCGGGATCCATGCCGAGGCCCCGCCGATGCCGCCGAGCGCCATTCCGACAAGCAGTAGCGGGGTGCTGCGCGTCGCCGAGAGCAGGGCGATTCCCAGCGTCGAGACCAGCACGCCGAACTGCATCAGCCGATGCGGCGGGACTCGGACCGACGCCGAGGTCGCGAAAACCGTTCCGACGAGATAACCCAAGAGGTTGATGGTGCCGAGCCAGCCGGTCAGGCCATAGGAGATCCCAAGGTCGCTCTTCATTGCCGGCAACAGCAGCCCGAAGCTGAAACGGGCGAAGCTCTGACCGACCCAGACGGAGAGCACGACCGTCATGACGTTGGCCCATCGCTGTCGGCTGGTGGGCACGAGGGCAAGGTATCGCGCCCGTGGCGGTGAAGCATCACCACCCTCGGCACGCTCAACGCGACCCGCAAGATCGTCTGCGGCGCCGGCCACCCAGGCCGCGCCCTCCACCACCTCAATGGATAGCCGCCCGCAGAGACGCCAGAAAGGGTGAAGGCCCCGTCACCTCGACGACAAGTCGTCTGGGCTTCGGGGCCTTCGGTCGGCTGAGGGTCCGCGGAGATCGATTGTTCGGGCGTTAACCTTCTCAACGATTCCATTCGTGCCCGTCCGGTCTTGCGACCTGGCGGGCACGTCGCTTTTGCCGACGTCCCGCACGGATTGCTCCAAGCGAATCGTGGCTCGTTCGTCACTTCGGCCCGAAGGCCTCTGCTCCGTACGCACGGCTGCGGTCTTTCGACAGCGGTCGTGTTGCGAACCTGCACCTCACCGTTCCGCTCGTCTCGACGTCCGCCCCACCACGTCACGAAGCCGAAACCTCGTTGCGTTTTGCGTTGCGTTCGCCGTCGTTGCTGATCGGCTGATGACAGCGTGCTGGAGCGGATTTCCCAGGTCAAGGGGATGGCGCGAGATCCCCAGGTTCTCCCACGAACTTCTGCGATATCCCCTTCCGCGTCCCAGTTGTTCACCTGTTGGACACAGGCTTGTGCACAGGTTCGTTCACGAATCGACGAGATTTCCGGCGGTGCCGCGGCGCACGCGCCATCATGGCGACCATGGGCGAATTGAACTTTGGCCGACTCCTCCGGCGGACGACGTCGGTCTACGCCGAGGAGCCGGCGATCCATGATCTTGGGAACGGCCACCGCGCCACCTACGCCGGGCACGTCGAGCGGATCGAGCGTCTCTGCACGGTCATCACCGGCTTGGGGGTCGGCCCCGGCGACCGGCTCGGAGTGCTCGCCGGCGGCAGTCACGTCTACATCGAACTGTGGCATGCCGCTCTCGCCGGAGCGGCGGTTCTCAATCCGCTCAACACCCGGCTTGCGCCCGACGAGCTCGTCTACATCCTCAACGACTCCGACACCGAGGTGCTCTTCGTCGACGCGACCTTTGCCACGATCGTGCACGATCTGCGACGACGTGTTCCCCTGCTCCGACGAGTCGTGCTCATCGGAACCGCGGAGGCCCCGTGCGACGCTCGCCTGGATGACCTGATGGCGTCGGCGAGCCCGGCCGGGCTCCCCTCGGAGCCGCCCGACGACGCGCCGGGCGTCCTCATGTACACGGGCGGCACGACCGGCTTGCCGAAAGGCGTCGTCCTCAGCCAGGCCGCCGTGTGCCTGGTGATCTACCGCATGCAGATGAGCGCTCGGTTCGGCGCCCGGCAGCGCTACCTCGCCTTCATGCCGATGTTCCATGTCGGTGGCATTGCCTCGTGGGGCCTGTTCCTTCCCCACGGCGGACTCACCGTGGTGCTCCCGGCGTTCGAGGCGGGAGCGGTCAACGCTGCCATCCGCGACCACGCCATCACGGCGATCGGCGCGGTCCCGACGATGTTGGCGATGATGATGCAGCATCCGTCGTACGCGCCGTCGATGATGGCCTCGCTCGAACTGGCGATGTACGGCGCCGCGCCGATGCCACCCGAGTTGCTCCACCGGTGGATGTCCGCCTTTCCGCATCTCGAGTTCTTCCAGGCCTATGGGATGACCGAATGCGCGGCGACCGTCACCGGACTCCTTGCCGAGGACCATCGGCGCGGCGGTGACATCCTGCGGTCCGTCGGTCGTCCAATGCCCGGTTGTCTCATCGAAATCCGCGATCCGGAGAGCGGCGTCCCCCTTCGTCAGGGTGAGACCGGCGAGATCTACGTGAAGTGCGGCTCGGTCATGACCGGATACTGGAACAAGCCGGCGGCCACGGCCGAAGCGATCGTCGACGGCTGGTACCGCACCGGTGATGCCGGTCGGCTCGACCCGGAAGGGTTCCTGTTCATGGCCGACCGAGTGAAGGACATGATCGTCTCCGGAGCCGAGAACGTGTACTCGCTCGAAGTGGAGAACGCCATCAGCTCTCACCCTGCGGTGATCCAGGTAGCCGTCGTGGGCGCACCCGACCCGATCTGGGGCGAGGTCGTGCACGCGTTCGTCGTCTGTGTCCCCGGGTCGGTTGACGCCGCCGAACTCGAAGCCCATGCTCGTCGCACCATCGCCGGGTTCAAGGTGCCGAAGCGTTGGACCTTCCAGACCGAACCGCTCCCCCTTTCGGCCGCCGGCAAGGTCCTCAAACGCGCCCTCCGCGACATCGCCCGGGAACGCTGACCGGTCGGAGGAATCGGCCGCTGCTGCGGCCCGGTCACGTCGCGACCTAACCTCTCGCCTCGTGGAAGAGCGAGCACTTGGCACAACGGGCATCTACGTCGGCGCGATCGCCTTCGGATGTTGGCGATTCGGCGGGGCCGATCTCGCCACCGCCACCCATCGCATCAAGACTGCGCTCGACTGCGGTATGACGCTCATCGACACCGCCGACGTCTATGGCCTCGACAACGGCTGCCCGTGGGGTGCGGCGGAATCGTTGCTCGGCGACGTGCTGGCCGCGGCCCCGGCGCTCCGAACCCGCATGTTCCTGGCCACGAAGGGCAGCATCCAACTCGAACGGGGAATCGGAAAGGGCGTCCCGTACGACACGTCGGCGGCATACATCGCGGCGGCATGCGACGCGTCGCTCACCCGCCTACAAACCGATGTGATCGATCTTTACCAGATCCATCGGCCCGATCTTCTGGCCCACCCCTCGGAAACCGCAGGCGCTCTGGCTGAGCTTGTGCGCGCCGGAAAAGTGCGACACGTCGGCGTCTCGAACTACACCGCCGCACAGGTATCTGCTCTGCGCGCGTACCTTCCCGCCGACGTGCCGTTGCAGACCGTACAGCCCGAGTTCTCCGTCACCCATCTGGACGCGATCGACGATGGCGTGCTCGACCAGGCCATGGAGCTCGGCCTCACTCCCCTGGCCTGGAGCCCGCTGGGCGGCGGGAGCCTGGTGTCCGACGACCCGGCCGACGGCACCACGACGGCGGTACGAGCGCTCCTCGACGAACTCGCGGAGAAACACGACGCCACTCGCAGCCAGATCGCTCTCGCCTTCGTGCTCGCCCATCCGGCCAAAGTGATCCCGATCATCGGCACGGGGAAACCTGAGCGCATCACCGAGTCCGCTCACGCCGCGGACATCACGCTGGCCAAGGACGACTGCTACCGGCTCATCGCCGCCGCCGGGCGGCACCTGCCATGACGACTCCTGCGACCCCCTCCGTACCCCACCGAACCCGAGGTTCCCATGCCCAGTGAAGTCGCCTGGTTCTCTGCTCTCTGCGACGACGACTACGAATTCCTCGGTGTCCCGGACGAGTCGCTGCGCAGCTCGTGGGAGCACTGCTCCGACATCGTGCTCGGCGCTGAAGCCGCCGGTTTCGACAACGTTCTGCTTCCGTCGGGCTACGAGCTCGGAATCGACGCCACCGCCTTCGCCGCCGGTATCGCCCCCATGCTCTCGACCATGCGCCTGCTCCTCGCCGTCCGTTGCGGCGAGCTGTGGCCGCCGCAGCTTGCCCGGCAGGTCGCCACGCTCGACCGCATGCTCAGTGGCCGTCTCGCCGTGAACATCATCTCCTCCGACCTTCCCGGCTCTCCAATGGCCAGTGCCCCTCGTTACCGGCGCACCACGGAGATCATCGAGATCCTCCGGACCGTTCTCGCCGGGCGGGCACTCGACTTCCACGGCGAGTTCTTCGACCTGGCCATTCCGGCACCACGGATACAGCCCGTCCACGGAGTCTGTCCGCCGCTGTACTTCGGCGGGCTCTCCGATGAGGCCCGAGAGTGCTGCGCCAAGGGCGCCGACGTGTACCTGATGTGGCCCGACACCGAACCGACCGTAGCCGGGATCATCAGTGACATGTCGGCCCGTGCGACCGCCCACGGGCGCACGCTCCGATTCGGTTACCGCGTCCACGTCATCGTTCGGGAAACCGAGTCCGAGGCACGAGCGGCCGCCGACCGGCTCCTGTCACGTCTCGACGCGGCCACGGGAGAGGCGATCCGGGCGAAGTCGCTGGACACCCAGTCGACGGGCGCCCGCCGCCAGGCCGAGTTGCGCGACGCTGCCCTGGCCAACGACGGCTACGTGGAAGAGAACCTCTGGACCGGTATCGCCCGGGCCAGGTCCGGTTGCGGTGCGGCGATCGTCGGTGACCCCGACCAGGTGCTCGCCAAGCTGCGTCGGTACGAGTCGATGGGTATCGAGGCGTTCATCCTCTCGGGCTACCCCCACATCGCCGAACGCGACCTCTTCGCCAAGTACGTGCTGCCCCGCCTCGATCACGCTCAGCTCACCTTCGCCTGAGAACCAGGGATCCAGGCGCCCTTGGACGCTTGCGCCATCCAGATCACCGGGAACGCTGCGGGCATCCCCGACAGACGTCCGCGGTATCCCACAACACCCCGAATCTTCAATTTCCGATAATTTCGGGCCATGCGGGATGCCGCTTGCGTTGATCCGGGATGAACCCGGAACGGTGTCGTCGACGGGGTTACGTACGTGGGCCAGAGCCGTCGTAACTTGTCGTCCATGCGTCAACTCAAACTTGGACTCGGCACCGGCTACTGGAGCTCGGGCCCGCCCGCGGGCATCGAAGAGCAGATCCGCACTGCCGAGGAGCTCGGCTTCGAATCGATGTGGAC
>JANOJN010000217.1:0-6250 GCA_031418775.1 Acidimicrobiia bacterium | reverse complement strand
CGTGGGTGTCGAATCCGCCGGTGTCGGTGTGGATCACCCGGGCGCCGAGGTTCGCTCCGATGAGGTTCGCCGCCATCGTCAGCTGACGCTTGAGACCCGACGAGCCCGAAACGATGCCGGTGTAGGCGTTGCTCACCACTGGAGCCAGGTCGAGCGCAGTTCCGCCGAGCTTGGACCAGTCGTTGCCGAGAGCACCGAGCGTCGTCTGCTGCGTCATCGCCCGCACGGCCACCGCAGCACGCTGGTCCCGACCCGACGTCGACGCCCCGAGTCGGTTCCCCTGCCACGGCGAGATCGCCAGCGCGTCTGACGAGAGACTGCGCAGCGACGGGTTCAGCGAACCGCCGGAGTTGACCGAGATCGCGCCGATCGACGTGAGCCCGGCGGTGTCGGCGAATCGCCCGAGCCATCCGCTCGGCGGCTTGTAGCCGACCGCGGATCCGGCCGCACCGGAACCACCCCACCAGTGTTCCTGCGACTCGAAGTGGCTGAAGTTCGCGTTGCTGTAGCCAACGCCCTGCACGACGGCGACCTTGCCCCCGCGATACCAGCCGGCAATGTTGGTCATGCCCGGATTGAAACCGATGTTCGCGTCGCCGACAAGAAGGGCATCGGCACGGTTCGGCGTTCCCGGCATCGGATAGGCGATCGACGAGGTCACGCCGTCGATCGTCTTGGTCCGGAGGGCGACGTACCGGTTGTACTCCGCAGCCGCGAGTGGGACAACCGTGTTGATGCCGTCATTCCCCCCTCCCAGATAGAGGAACACCGTGACGCCATCTTCGCTCCCTCCAGCGGTGCCTGAAGCCAGCACCCGCCGAAGGGGGCCCAGTTGGGCAGCGACGAACTCCCCTGCGGCGACCGCGCCGAGAAGCGTCATGAACTGCCGACGTGACAGCCGCTTGCCCCGTCCGAGGTCGTCGAGGAGTTTCTCGGGGTGTGATGCAGTGCTCATCGTGACGTTGATCCTCAGATGGTCAGGCGAGCGAGTACTCGGGTGAGATGGCGATGGTTCGGGCGAGGTTGCGTCGCTGGTTGGCCGCGGTGTTCGCCGCTCGTTCGGCGATGACCAGATTCACCAGCGCAGTGTGGGTCGGGGATCCTGCGGTGATCCGATCGTCACCGAGTTGACGAAGGGCGAAGTTCACCGCGTCGGTCGGTGTCATGGCATCGATGGTGTTGAGGAAGGAGGTTCCCCCGGACGCCGCGTCAGCGATGGCAACACCGAAGAGCGAGCTCGCGATTTCGGCGCGGCGCCAATAGGCCGAGACGCTCATCCACGCCCGGTTCTGCCGCCAGCCCGATACGTTCGGCGGAGCCAGCGGGCCCATGCCGAGGTCTTCGAGCTGTGACACCATACTCACGCGAGATGCAATGACGCCCGTCGTGCGCATCATGGCGACGGCCCAATCGATGGGATGGCGGACCAGGCCCTGCTTGGCGGTGTCGGAATAGAACTCGTCGCGATTGAACATGATCCGCAGGAAGGCTTTGACGTTCATGGCCGGGTGCGAGGCGAGGCTGTTTCCGAGGTCGATGGCCAGCGCATCGGTTCGTTTGATCGGATAGGCGAACCAACTCCAGAGCTTGGCCGCCAGATGCTGTGCAGCGCGCAGACGCATCGTGCTCAACGATCCGCCGGCGACAAGGATCGCGTCGAGTACGTCCGGCCCGTCCCAGTTCGCGGTGACGCCGTAGAGCGTCTTCGAATTGTTGTCGTGCCATGTCGGACGGTAGATGTACTCGTCGTTGTTGTTGGAGTCGATGCTGTGCCCCGTCCACGCCCGGGCCATCGCCTTCACGTCGGCTTCGGTGTAGCCGTTGTCGACCCCGAAGAGGAAAAGCTCCTGCAACTCACGGCCGAAATTCTCGTTCGGTCCCCAGTTGCCGCTGTACGCACCGTCGAGCCAGATCAGCATCGCCGGATCCTTGGACACTGCCTTGAACAACACGTTCATATCGCCCGAACCGAGACTCCGGAAGATCGCATTCTGCCGATACATATGGCGGGCATTGGAGATCTTCGACACCGACGTCGCGAAGTGGTTGTGCCAGAACAGCGACAGCCGCTCCTCGAGGGGTCGAGGCACGGTGGCCATCCGGTCGAGCCACCATTCGCGCAACGCCTGGATGTTCTCCCATTCGCTCGGAAGCGCGGCGACATTGAACGTCGGCGCCGGGTTGGGCGTGAAGTCGAGAATCTGATCCACCAGTGCCGACCGGTCGAGCGCAGCGAGCGCCTCGACGCTGGACATGGGCTCCGCCCAACCCGTCCGACGAACGAGGTGCGCGGCATCTGAAATCGTCATCGGCACAGAACAAAACGCTAAAGACTCGCCGGAGAACTGCCGTCATCGAGATTGATGAAATGCCTGCGTTTCTCCTGCTTTCGCTTCTTTCTGCCTGCCGGAATGCCTACGGGGCACCGAGAATGAGGTCTCCGCACAATGCTGACGTGCCGCTCACAAGTGCGTGCGCCGCCTCCCACGGGACGAAATGACCGCAGTCGCGCAACAGGTAGGGGCCCACATGATCAGGGAACACGATCGCCGCCATGCGGTCGAAGTCGGGATAGATCACGTGATCACTCGCGCCGAAGAGAAGAAGCGCTCGTATGTTCTCGTTCCGGGCCAGCATGGTCGCCTCCGATCTCGCTGATGGGGAGAACGACGACTCGTATCCTCCGAAGCTCGCCCGCAGCTTGGCGGCGTCGGAAAAGGGTGCGGCATGGAAGGCGACCTCTTCGGCATCGAACGCTCCTGGGTGGGCCCAGAACCGGCTGGTGTAGAAGGTGGCGATGTAGCGGATGCGCTCCTCGGCGGTCCGCAACTCCGCCGCGAGTTCGTCGGGTTCGGTTCCCTGGCGGACGAAGTAGTCGCTCGACTCACGAGGCGGACGCGTTCGCAAGCCGGTCATGGGTTCGCGCAGGAACGGCAGCGGGGAGTTGAAGAGCACCATTCGCTCGACGGCATCGGGGAACCGCAGCGCGAGATCCTGGATCACCGGTCCGCCGAGGTCACCACCGAGCACCACGAAACGTTCGTGCCCCAGCGACGCCATGAGGGCATGGAGATCGCGGCTGTGCGAGGCGACGTCGTGGAAGCCGTCCGGTCCCAGATCGCTGTCACCGAAACCTCGAAGGTCGGGAACGATGACGTCGAACCCGGCTTGCGCGAGTGGTTCGATCACGCGCCAGAAGATCCGCTTCGACTCCGGCCAGCCGTGGACACACAGCAACGGTAGGCCACCCTCACCACGCCGGACGTATGCCTGGCGGAATCCGCGAGGGGAAGAAAACGCACACGCGAAGCGGTCGGGATCGATGTCGGGCTTGACCATCCGGTGAACCTAGGGCAACGGAGAGATATATTTGCCAAGCCGCGCAGGAGGAACCGTTGTGATCGTTGTTGTGAGCCAGGCATGGTCGCTGGACGCAGAAGGGCACGCCGATGCGTACATCGCCGGCTGCCGGGAGTTCGAATCCTTCCTGGCACGCCACCCCGGGTACGTCGGACGCCGTCTGCTCAGGAGCATGGCCGATCCCACCCACTTCACCAACATGCGGTTCTTCCGTGAGTTGGCCGATTATCACGACCTGATCGGCTGGGATGGCTACCGCGAACACATCATGGCCTTGGGCGATCACCTGCGGCCAGCCGAGACCTATCCACGTGAATACATGGAAGTGGTGCTGGGCGACGACGTGTTGCCCGGCTTGGCCCACAGCAGCTGACCACCGGGGCGGACACGCGAAGATGCCGGGCCGACGTGGTTTGCGTCGGCCCGGCATCGCGTTGTCGGTGATTCGCCCGAGTGATCCCGGGATGGCGAAGGTCAGGCCGGCATCAGCACGCTGTCGATCAGGAACACCGTGCCGTTGGCGACCTGCACGTCGGCGAGGATCGACTTCGTGCTCCCGTTGATGGTGATGGTTTTCCCGGAGACCGAGACCTTCAGCTTGGCGCCGTTCACGGTGTCAAGGGTGGTCATCTTGGCCAGGTCGGCGCTGGAGAGCTTCTTGCCGGCGACCACGTGATAGGTGAGGATCGACGTGAGTGTGGCCTTGTTCTCCGGCTTCACCAGCGACTCGACCGTACCGGCCGGAAGCTTCTCGAACGCCGAGTTGACCGGGGCGAAGATGGTGAACGGACCGGGGCCGTTGAGCGTGTCAACGAGACCGGCGGCCTTCACGGCAGCAACCAACGTGGTGAGCTGCGGGTTGTTCGAAGCGGCCGTGGCGGCAGGATCCTGGGCCATGCCCTTCAAGCTTCCCTTGCCCGTTGCGGGAACGCCGACCGCTGCTGCATCAGCCTCACTGGCCATTCCGCCGGCCATGGCATCGCCCTTGGCGGCCGGCAGAAGGACGCTATCGACGATGAACACGGTGCCGTTGGCGACCTGAACATCACCGAGTACAACCTTGGTCGAACCGTTGACCGAGATGTTCTTTCCTTTGGTGGTGATCTTGAGGCTGTCACCGTTCACGGTCTTGAGCGTCGGGTTCTTCGCCAGATCCTTGGACGACAGCTTCTTGCCGGCGACCACGTGGAAGGTGAGGATCGAGGTGAGGGTGCCCTTGTTCTCCGGCTTCACCAGCGACTCGACCGTTCCGGCCGGAAGCTTGGCGAACGCCGAGTTGGCCGGGGCGAAGATGGTGAACGGACCGGGACCGTTGAGCGTGTCGACCAAGCCCGCAGCCTTGACGGCAGCAACCAACGTGGTGAGCTGCGGGTTGTTCGAAGCAGCGGTGGCCGCGGGGTCCTGGGCCATGCCCTTCAGGCTGCCCTTGCCGGTGGCGGGAATACCCACCTTCAGGGCGTCCTTCTGCGCCGCGACGGGCGTCGTGACCTTCGATGCGGCGTTGGACGGGGCCACGGCGAGGCCGAGCACAAGAGCGACACTGACGCCCGTGATTCCGAGGCCGCGGCCGATTCCATATGCGTACTTGGTGTTCATCGATCTCTCCTGGTTGGGGGGGTTTCCACCGAAGATTTCGGTGGAGGACGATGGGTGTTCGCAGCGGTATTGCGTTTGGATCAAACCGACCGAAGATTTCTTTCCGATGGCTCTCGGCCGCCGGGAAGGAACGCGCATCGGGCGCCCATTCACAAGGAACGGGCGCCCGATGCGGGGGGCTTTGTGGAGCCGGCAGGGCCGTCCTCGCCGGCGGGACTCAGTTGTCCGACACCAACACGATCACCGAATGCCAGCCGGTGGCACCGTTGGGCAGCGGAGCAACCCGTTCCTCGGTCTGCAGCGTGCCCTTGCCGTCGTAGGCGCGCACGGCGATGTCGTGGCTCCCGGGTGTGGCATCCCAGGCGAAGCGCCATTGACGCCAGGTGTCGGTGCTCACGTCGTCGGCCAGCTCGGCCTCCCGCCAACCGGTGCTGTCGATGTTGACCTCGACCTTGGAGATGCCACGGCGCTGCGCCCATGCGACCCCGGCGACCGCCGTACGCCCTGGAGCAATCGTCGAAAGCCCGCGAGGTACGTCGATGCGCGACGCCAGCTTGATAGGTGCTTGCTTGGCATAGCCGCGGGGAACCCAGTAGGCATCGAAGGCCTCCATCGTCGTGACCTCGATCTCCGTGAGCCACTTCGTCGCGGACACGTAGCCGTAGAGACCGGGGACGATGAGGCGGGCGGGAAACCCGTGCTGGAACGGCAGCGGCTCGCCGTTCATCGCCACTGCGACAAGAGTGTCACGACCGTCGGTGACGGCCGACATGGGGAAGCCCGACGTCCACCCGTCGACGGACCGGCCGACGACCTGTGTCGCCTTCGGGTCAGCCTCGGCCTCGGCAAGAAGTTCTTGCAACGGCACACCGAGCCACCGGGCATTGCCCATGAGGATTCCGCCGACTTCATTCGACACACAGGTGAGGGTGATGTCGCGCTCCACGAGGTCGCGTGACAGGAGATCTTCATAGGTGTACGTACGTTCGAGGCCGACCATTCCTTTGAAACGGAGCGTCCACGAGTCGACGTCGATCTTCGGAACCACGAGAGCGGTGTCGATTCGATAGAAGTCCTTGTTCGGGGTGAAGAACGGATTGGCCGTCGTCAGCTCGGTGACACCGACGGACATCGGAAGCACGGCGAGCGGCCGCTTCGCTTTCGGGAGGACGACCGCGAGTCGACGGGCAATGGCGCCTGCGCTGTTCTGGAGCCAGCGACCGAGGGTACCGATGCCGGCTGCGGCCACTGCGGCACCGCCGGCGAGAACGAGGAACTGCCGACGGGAGCCTCC
>JANOJN010000216.1:0-6820 GCA_031418775.1 Acidimicrobiia bacterium | reverse complement strand
CACGCCGCTGATCGAACGAGTCTCGAGGTCATCGCCGCGCTCGGAGGGGGTCGACTCACGCAGTTGCGCAAGGTTCGGCTCATGGCGACCCTGCCGCCGCTGTTCACTGCTCTGCGGGTGTCGGCCCCGGCCGCCGTTCTCGGCACGATCATCGGGGAGTTCCTTGGCCGGGTCGAGACCGGTCTCGGGGTGGCACTCATCAATGCCCAGCGCAATGTGCAGACCGAGCGGGTCTGGGGTGTCGCGGTTGTCGCCACGGCGGTTGCCGGCATCGGTTACCTCACGATTGCCGCGATCGGCCGATCGCTCACTACGTGGGCGCCGAAGGAGACCGGCCAGTGAGCGCAACCTCACCCCTCGCGTCAGTCCCCGGTCGCCCCGTTTCCGACGAGAGCGCCCCCGCCGTGTGGCGGATCGCCCTCATCCGCACAGCGAACGCGCTCTTCGCATTCGTCCTGACCGCTGCGGTGCTCGTCGGGCTCTGGTACCTGTTCCTCAAGGTTGCCGATGTCGGCAGCTACGTCGGCAAGACCCCGACTGACGTGTGGGACTACCTCACGGATCCGACCCGGGGTGCGGAGCGGCGCTCGGAGATCTGGTCGGCGACCGGCGAGACGATGTGGCAGGCGGGTCTCGGCTATCTGATCGGGACGGCTCTTGCGGTTGCCGTGTCCGTCGTCTTCGTCCTCTCGAAGGCGGTTGAGCGAGCTGTGATGCCGATCGCCCTCGCCCTTCGTTCGATCCCGATCGTGGCCATGATTCCTCTTCTGGCCTATCTCTTCGGACGTGATCTGCTCGGTTCGATGATCGTGGTGGCGATCATCGTCTGGTTCCCCACGCTGGTCTTCATGACCTTCGGCCTCCGGTCGCTCTCCAAAGAGCAGTTCGATCTGCTCAAGGCGCTCCATGCGTCGAAGTGGCAGTACTTCCTGAAGGCCCGCGTCCCCGCGGCGCTGCCGGCGTTCTTCGCCGCCGCCAAAGTCACCGCGCCTGCCGCCATCCTCGGCGCGCTTATCAACGGCTGGCTGACCACGGGCGACGGGCTCGGGAACCTCATGCTGCTGTCGACCACGTCGAGCAAGTACGCGCGGCTGTGGGCTGCCGTGGTGATCGTCACGCTGCTGTCGATGCTCCTGGTCGCGTTCGTGACGGCACTCGAGAGTGTGGTGCTCGCGAAGTACGCGCCGGACCGTCTCGCCGAGCGCTGACCCGGTGGACGCAACGGCGATTGGCGGCCTTCGAAAAGCCGAGGTGCATGTGCACCTTGAAGGGTGCTTCGAGGTAAGTGATCTGGTTACCTTGGCCGCGACGCACGGTGAATGGTTGCCCCGCCCGGCCGATCGGCTCTTCGAGTTCTCCTCGTTCGACAACTTCCTCGACTTCCTGTCATGGTCGTGCTCGCTCGTACGGACTCGGGACGACGTGCAGGCTGCGGCGTATCGCTACGCCGAGCGAGCCGGCCGTGCGGGCGTCGTGGCGGCCGACATCATCGTGAACCCGACCCACTGGCATCCGTGGCACGACAACCTCTCCGGCCTGATCGACGCCCTGGATGCCGGGTTTTCCGATGCCGAGGTCGATGGCCTTCCGCCGGTCGGCTTGTGCATCAGCGTCCTCCGTCAGCAATCGTCGACCGAAGCGGTGGAACTCGTGGATGCGCTGATCGAACTTGGACACCCCCGGGTGGTCGCCCTGTCGATCGACGGCAACGAGGCCGTAGCGGGGCGAACCGGTGCCCGTTTCGCTGAAGCGTTTCGTCGAGCTGGAGCTGCCGGTCTCGGACGCACCGTACATGCCGGCGAGTCGAGCGGACCGGAAGGGGTCCGTGACGCAATCCACGTGCTCGGAGCCGATCGGATCGATCACGGCATCAGGGCGATAGAAGACCCGTCTCTGGTGCAGGAGCTGGCCGATCGCCGGATTCCGCTCGGCGTGTGTCCGTCGTCGAACATCACCCTGGGCATCGTCCCAACGGTCGCCGAGCACCCGATCGACGCGCTGCGTCTCGCCGGCGTGCCGGTGAGCGTGAACACCGACGACCCGGCCTTCCTCGCCAACGATCTCGCGAGCGAATACGCAATATGCGCGCAGATGTTCAACTGGTCTGACGACGTCATCACCGGTGTCGCGCAGACGAGCCTGGAGGCGTGCTTCATGGCGTCGCAGCGAGGGCTCTCCACGGGCGCTCTCATTGCCGGGAACCGACGGTAGGGAGAAACCGTGGCTTTCCTCGCGGCGGATCTTCTGCCAACCCCTGATCAACTGCAGGGTCTGCGTCTCGTCGCCAACGGGAGCGCGCCCGGAGACCGAATTCTGCGCGGAGGACGGGTGCTGTCGGTCCACACCGGTGAAGTGCTGGATCGCGACGTGGTGATCGCCGGCCGGCACATCGCCGCCGTCACCCCGGTCGGCCGTTTCGACGCGCCGGAGGTGATCGATGTGAGCGGACGGTTCGTGACCCCCTCGTTCATCGACGCCCACATCCATATCGAATACACGATGCTTCCACCGGGTGAACTCGCCCGCCTGATCGTTCCGAAGGGCACCACCACGCTGCTTGCCGACCCGAACTGCATCGCCAATGTTGTCGGCGTGCGAGGGATGGATTTCGTCGGAACGACGAGCGCCCCCATGCGGATCTTCCAGCAGATCTCGCCCGAGGTCCCGCGTCTTCCTGGGATGGAACTCGGCGGGGCCGTTGTCGGATTCGACGAGGTGCGTGATCGGGTCGCGCGTCCGAACGCGACGAGCCTCGGCGAGGGCAACCCGTTCAACCTGACGTTGGAGTCGGCGACGAACCAGTGGCACGCCCTCGCCGCCGGCAAACGAATCACCGGGCACACCGCTCGGCTGAGCGGCGAGCCACTGTGGGCGTATCTCGCGGGTGGGGTCGGCGATGATCACAACGCAGTGACGACCGAAGAGGTGCTGGAGCGCCTGCGGCTGGGAACGCTGATCACGCTTATGTCCGGATCGATGAACGACAACTGCCCGAGCGTGCTCGCCGATCTCGAAGCGCTCGGCCCCGGTCTGCATCACCTGTGCTTCTGCGCCGACGACAAGCACGTGGAGGATCTCCACGATCAAGGCCACATCGACCATCACGTGCGTCAGGCCGTTGCTGCGGGGGTCGAGCCGTGGATGGCGATTCGTATGGCCTCGCTCAACGCGGCGATCCACTTCCGACTCGACCATCTCCTCGGTTCGGTCACACCGAGCCGCCTCGCCGATCTTCTCGTCCTCGACGACCTGGCCGACCCGCGGCCGTCCATGGTCTTCGTCGCTGGAGAGTTGGTTGCCGTCGATGGAGCACCGACCTTCACGGTGGACGATGAGATTCCGGAGTGGACCCGAGACACGGTTCGTCTGGCGCCGACGCTGGGCGCGGCGAACTTCTCGGTTGCCGCCCCTGACCCGGCGGCTTCCTCGGTCTGGGTGCAAGCCGCGGAGATGTACGACGGGTACTTCAAACGGGCGTTCCATGCGGAACTCCCCGTGATGGGTGGTGTCGTCCAGTGCGACACCGAACGCGATGTGCTCTCGATCGCCATCGTCGATCGCCATCACGCAACAGAGACGGTCGGCCTCGGGTTCGTCCGCGGGTTCGGCCTTCGCCGCGGAGCAATCGCCGCCACGACGAACTGCGAGAACCAGAACCTGGTCGTCCTGGGCACCTCGCCTGAGGAGATGCTGCACGCCGCACGCGTAGCCGAATCCATCGGCGGGGGCTACGTGGCGGTGGCCGGTGGAGAGGTTCTTGGCACGTGCCCCTTACCGGTTGCCGGGATCATGAGCGATCAGCCGTGGGAAGTCGTTCGCGAGCAATCGATCGCGGTGAACGAGGCAGCCGCATCGATCGGTGCAGTGCTTGCCGCTCCGTTCATGATCCTGGCCTTTGTCGGCCTTGCCGGAGTCCCCGATCTCGGCCTGACCGAGAAGGGCCTGATCGCCGTGGCGACGCAGTCGTTCGTCGATGCCGTCCTCACGCCGCTTCCCGGCCTGGTCTGCTGCCGCTGCCCCGTGCACGGCGAACCCGTCCACGAGTTGTTCGATCCACGAGGAGCCCTCGTCCTATGACTCTCCCGCCACTGCTCGGCTCGGTCATCCCGGTTCCCCGGCTTCCTGACGCCGAAACCGCTGCGCTCTCTAAGCTCTGCGCGCCTATCGATGCCTTGGAGAAGCTGGCGGCTGGGAACGATGTGCTCGGTCGTTACCCGACGGAGAGTGTGGCGATACTCCGCGAAACCGGCATCCTCGGATTGGGCATCCCGTCGGAGTTCGGTGGCGTCGGGTCGGGTCATCGAGCATCGCTCGAAGCACAGGTTCGCCTCGGCATGGCCGACTCGGCTCTTGCGCAGGTGTTCAAGGTCCACGACGAACTCGTTCGTGAGATCTTCGTCTACTGCCCGGCGGGCCTTCGCGAACCACTGGCGGCCCGCATCCTCGACGACGGCCACATCATCGGTCTGGCCGTCGCCGAGACGGGGAAGAAGGTCGACGATCCGTGGACGTCGGTCGTGCTCCCCACAGCTGACGGATACGAGATCAACGGGACGAAGATCTACACGACCGGCGCGGCAGAGGCCGACGAAGTTGCCGTGTGGGCGTTCAACCCGACGGTTCCGGGGATCGAGACGAACCCGCTGCTCGGCTTCCAACTCTCTCTCGTTTCCCGGGGTACGCCTGGCATGACCGTGCATCGCGACTGGGACGCACTCGGTCAGCGGGCGACCGACTCGGGCACGATCACCTTCGACCACGTCGCAGTTGCAGCCGATGCGCGGGCGAGCGAGCCGGGGCGCGCCCCTCTGCCCCAGAACGCCGTTCGCTATCAGGCAGGCTTCGCCGCGGTACTCGTCGGTATCGGACTCGGCGCAGTGGCGGCCGCCGCTCCGTTCGTCCGCGACCGGGCCCGACCCTGGCCGTCGGCCGGAGTGGATGCGGCAACCGATGATCCAATGGTCCGACGGATGTGCGGGGAACTCGTCACCGACCTCACGGCGGCGTATCACGCGACGATGGCGACGGGCGATCTGCTTGATGCCTTCGAACGCGGTGAGATCTCGCGGACAGAACTGGCCGTTCCGATCTACGCCGCGAAAGCGGCAGCTTCGCGGGCTGCAGTCCGGGCTGCGTCGGAGATCTACGCATTGCTCGGCACTCGTGGAGCAGCGCGGACCAACGGGTTCGACCGCTACTGGCGCAACGCCCGCACGCTGTCGCTCCACGACCCGGTCAATTGGAAGCACGAAGAGGTAGGCCACCACGTGCTGACCGGATGGGACCCGCCCCCAGGGATCTACCAGTGAGCGGTCGCGATCCCCGTCGGCTCGTTGTGGGTGAGCACGCCGACGCCGAGCGTTACCGGGCATCCTGGCTCCTCCCGGGAGCGGACACTGTTGCCGCGCAGGTCAACGAGGCCCACGGATTCGTGTGGATGTGCCTCGTCCCGCCCGGCGAGGAACGTCGCTCCTTTCCGTCCTTCGATGTGCTCGACGCCGGAACGCATTGGTTCTGGATGGGTGAGCCGATGCTCTGGAATGCGCAATGCCTTCGTCAGGTCGAGAACTTCTGCGATGTGACCCACTTCTCGATCACCCATCTCGATACGTTCGGCAATCCTGCCGGCGTGCGTCTCGAACCGACCCGCCCGGAACGCGATGGACGGTCGGTGCGGTTCGACTTCGACTACCCGGTGTTCGATCCGAACGTGGCGCCGTCGGAAGACCGTCAGAGCTTCCCCGGCCGTTTCGAGTACGACGTACAACTTCCGTGCTCGGTCTTTCTGGGCGGCGCGAGCGGGCCTGGATCGGTGATGTTCATCCATTCGACGCCGCTCGACGTGGATCGCTCCATGGTCTTCTGGGGCTGCGCGTTCCCGCTCGATGTGGCGATCGACGACGCCCAGTATGCGGCGATCGAAGGAGCCGTGTGGGCTCCGGACCGGGCGATGGTGCAGTCGCAGGATCCCATCGGCTTGCCGCTCGCTGCTCGTGATGAGCTGCATCTGCCGATGGATCGCTTCGCGCTGGCCTACCGACGCGCGCTTGCCGATCTGGGTGTGCCATCGTCGATCCTGAACAACGCCACAGCCGCAACGCCGTCCAACCCAGTGCCTACTCCGGAGCCTCTCTATGCGTGACCTCGTCACTCTGCCCAAAGCCCATCTCCACATCCATCTCGAGGCGGGCATGCGGCCGTCGACGCTGGCCGATCTGGCGGCGAAGTACGACATGGTGATGCCGGAGATCCGCGGCTACGGCACGTTCGCCGCGTTCTCCGACATGTACGTGGGTGCGATCGAAGTGCTCCGCGAGCGCGACGATTGGGAGCGGCTCGCCGACGAGATCATGGCTGACCACGTCGCCGATGGCGCCGTGTATCTCGAGCCGGCGTTCGGCGCGATCAACTACCGGCATCGCTTCCCGAGCGACCGTGCGTGCTGGGAGTTCGTCATCGAGGTCTTCGGTGAAGCTGCGGCGCGACACGGACTGGCCATCGGCTGGATGGTCGGTGTCGATCGTGTGATGGAGTCAGGCGCCGAGGCCGCCGAGCTCGCCCGGCTGGCGGTTGCGTTGCGTGAACACGGTGTGGTCAGCCTCGGTCTGCACAACGATGAGGTCGGCCATCCGCCGGGAGACTTCATCGACGCGTTCCGGATCGCCCGCGAGGGAGGGCTGCTCAGCACCCCGCATGCGGGCGAGTTGGAGCACGGGCAGTTCGTCGCTGATTCGATCGATCTCCTCGGTGCCCACCGCATCGAGCACGGCGTGCGCTCGTTCGAGGTGCCTGGCCTCGTCGAGCGACTTGCCGAGGAGCG
>JANOJN010000215.1:0-95403 GCA_031418775.1 Acidimicrobiia bacterium | reverse complement strand
CGTCTTTCGCAACGAGATCACGCGGCTCTACTTCGAGCGGTACGCCCACCTCTTCGACGTTCCTCACATAGGGCAGGGTGGGATCGCGGAACGTATCGAGAACTTCGTCTCGTCGCGGGTGTCGCTCTACGAGACGACCGAGCCGATGGCCCGACTGCTGCGGTGGCGCGCGCCGCAGGTTCCCGAGATGGAAGCAATGCTTCACCGGGTGAGGGCGACCCGATCGGACCAAGTCCGCATCCACTTCGCCGACGAACTCGATCTGCTCACGCCGGCTGCGGCAGAGGATGCAGTCGCGGTTGTGAGCGCCCTCACCTCGTTCGAGGCGTGGGACCAGATCCGCACCGACCACGCGAGGAGCCCACTGCAGATCCGTCGGGCCTGGGCGAATGCGCTGGCCAGGCTCTTGCGACCGCCGGATTGACGAGGGCCGCTTCGAGTCGTGCGACACCACGGTCCGAACCGTCAGAGGGCCCTGTCACACTTTGACGCATGACCTCCGGCCCGAAACATCGCAGACCGCCGGAGCAGCAATCGAGTTCGGCGGTGCATGAACTGGCCGATGCGCATCTCGATCGTGTCCTCCTCGCGATGGCGGGACCATCAGCTGTGGCCCGTGACGATCAACGCGCCGCGGTTCGTGCCCTGGTCCATGACCGGTCCCGCGTGCTCGTCGTCCAGGCAACCGGGTGGGGGAAGTCCGCGGTCTACTGGGCGGCCACGTCGGCCCTGAGGGCTGCCGGGGGAGGACCAACGCTCGTCATCTCGCCATTGCTCGCGCTGATGCGCGACCAGGTCACCGCGGCCGAGCGGGCGGGGCTCAAGGCAGCCACGGTGAACTCGACGAACATCGATTCGTGGGACGTGATCCTCGCCGACGCGATCGCCGGGGATCTCGACGTCCTGCTGGTGTCTCCCGAGCGGTTGGCGAACCCTCGCTTCGGCGCGATCCTCCCGCAGCTCATCAGCTCGGCCGGCCTCGTCGTGATCGACGAGGCGCACTGCATCTCCGACTGGGGGTTCGACTTCCGTCCCGACTACCAGCGCCTGGCGAAGTCGCTCGTCGGTGTTGGGTCCCGGACGCCCGTGCTCGCCACCACGGCAACGGCGAACACCCGTGTCACGCTCGACGTGGCGGCCCAACTCGGCGACCACACGGTCACCTTCCGCGGCTCGCTCGCCCGGTCGTCGTTGCGACTCTCCGTCGTTCCAGGTCTGACCTCCATCGAACGCTACGCCTGGGTGGCCGATGCCATCGATCCGATCGACGGTTCCGGGATCATCTATACACTTACGATTGCCGAGACCGAACGATTGGCGGGATTCCTGCAGAGTCGTGGCCACGCAGTGGCGCCGTACTCCGGAGCCCTCGACTCGACGACCCGCGAGCGTGTCGAAGATCAACTGCGCAGCAACGAACTCAAAGCCGTGGTTGCCACATCTGCTCTCGGCATGGGGTACGACAAGCCCGACCTCGCGTTCTGCATCCATGTCGGTTCGCCCTCGTCGCCGGTGGCCTACTACCAACAGGTCGGCCGCGCCGGCCGCGCCCTCGACAACGCCAACGCCGTCCTGCTGCCGGCCGAGACCGACACGCAGATCTGGGAACACTTCGCTACGGCCGGCGTCCCGGATGAAGAGCGTGTCGGCAAGATCTTCGCTGCCCTCGACGGCGGGGCGCAGACGCTGCTCGCGCTCGAGTCGTCAACGGGCATTCGACGCGGCCGCCTCGAAGGTCTGCTGAAGATCCTCGCCGTTGACGAAGCAGTGGCTCGCAGCGGCTCGTCATGGCATCGCACCTCAACACCTTGGACCTACGACACCCCGCGGTGGGAAGCGCTTGCCGTGGTCCGGCGAACCGAGGCCGATCTCATGCGGTCCTATGCCGGAGGTCGGGGATGTCTTATGCGCACATTGCAAACCGCGCTCGACGATCCCGAGCCGGTCGACTGCGGGCGGTGCTCGGTGTGCACCGGCGTCTTCCCAGCCCCGGGGCTGCGTCCGAACGACTCGACGCTCACCGAGGCGCGGGTGTTTGCCCGTCGACAGGACGTGGTCATCGAGCCCCGCAAGCTCTGGCCCGGTGGGAGCTCTCGAAAGGGAAAGATCGTCGGCTGCAGCGAAGGCCGGGCCATGGCGTTCGCCGACGACCCCGGCTGGGTCGAGGAGCTCCGTGCCATTCGTGACGCACCCGCCTCGCCGGAGGTCCTCGCTGGCATGGTCGCCGTGCTCGGCCGGTGGAGGTCGAGCTGGGGGGAGCGGCCAGTGGCGATCGTGCCGATTGCGTCGCATGCGCACGGCCGGTTCACCCGATCCATCGCCGACCACCTAGGGGCCATCGGCAAGCTCCCGGTGATCGACGCCATCGGCGTCTCGGGCCAGATGCCGACCTCCGACGTTCCGTCGGCCGGACAGGTGAACGCCCGTTCAACAAACGTGGCCCTTCGACCCGGCGTCGACGTGCCCCGAGGCCCGGTGCTTCTCCTCGATTCGCACTACCGAACGGGTTGGACCATGACGATGGCGGCAGCGCTGTTGCGTGAGGCAGGGGCAGCCGCAGTGCTGCCCCTGGTCGTACACCAGCTGCCCTGAAATTGCGTTTGTGCTGGCAGGGCCCCAGCATCGCTCCGGAACGCCGCTCAACCTGACCGGTGAACGCGCCGAAGTAGGGGAGGTGGAGGAGACCGCCGAACGAGACGCGATGTGGACGGCGCGCGGCCTCGCCGCGGCCGGCACACTCTTCGGTTCGGCGATCGGGCTCCTCGACGAATCGATGCACGTGGTGTGGGTGAGCGCGTCGTTCGTCAGGATCTTCGGGTTCGACCCGACCGGCTCCAGCGCGCTCGAGCTCCTGCATCCCGACGACCTCCCGATGGCCGCCAAGGTTCTGCAGGATCACGGCGAGTTCGCCGACCGCTACGACATCGCCAACGCGGTCGACGAGATCACCCTTCCGACCGTCCAGATGCGGGTGCGGCACAACGATGGCCGGTGGCTCCTGTGCACGCTCTCCATGCAGAACGAACTCACCAACCCGAATGTCGAGGCGATCGTCATCCGACTCGACCGCAACCCGGACCGTTCCGGCATGACCCGGGCACTGGGGCAGATGGCCACCGCTGCGCCGACGCGCGAGATTCTCGCGTCGATCCTCGACTATGTCGCTGCCGAGAATCCGCTGGTGCACGCAGAGGAACTGTTCGTAACCTGGTGGGACCACGCCGGTCGGCACGCGCTGAGTTCGCGGCGGCAGATCTCACTCGATGACCCGCTCATCGACGGTCATCTGATGGACGAAGGCCTCGTCGCCGATTGGATCACCCCGGCATGTTTCTCCGTCGACGACCTGGCCGACATGCGCGTTCGTGATGCTGCAGCGGCGGAGGGGTTCCGCATGGTGTGGATGTACCCGATCGGCGAGCCCGGCTGCGAACCCCTCGGTGTGATCGCCATCTGGACTGGTTCGGGGTACGTCCCCGAACTACGGCCGGAGATGCATCTCACGATCGCATCGCACCTCGTGCGGGTGGCGCTGCTCGAGGCGCAACGGCGTCGGACCATGCAGGTTGCGGCGATGACCGATCCGCTGACCGGTCTGGCAAACCGGGCCGGCCTGCGCGAGGCACTCGACGAACTCGCCGATGACGGACTCTTTCCGGTGACCGCTGTGGTCGTCGACATCGACGACTTCAAGCACGTGAATGACCTCTACGGTCATGACGCCGGCGATGCCGTGCTTGTCGCCCTTTCGACCCGACTCGGAGGCTGCGCAGCGGCGCGAGCGACGGTAGCCCGTCTCGGGGGCGACGAGTTTGCGATTGTCGCATCTGGTCAGTGGGGCGCCGAGATCCCCGACGAATTGGCCGACGCGAACAACCGGTTCTCGCTGGGGGTGGTCAGCGGTGACCTCGACATCGAGATTCAAGCGAGCATCGGCTTCGCGACGGCCAAGGACATCGCCGAGCTGAACGACCTCCTCACCCGGGCGGACGAATCGCTCTACCGGACGAAGCGGGAACGCCACACCGTCGACGCCTGAATCGGCGCGGTCGATTGGCACCTTCTACGCTTCGGCGATGGAAGCCGACCGGGCCTTGGAACTTGCCGTCGATGCCGCAGCATTCATCGAGTCGAACCGGCGGGGTGTCTTCTGGGCACGAACCCCGGAACCCGAGTCGGTGATCGATCACACGCTGTACCACGGCACCGCCGGCATCGTCGTGTTCCTCCTCGAACTGTCCGAGGCGACTGGCGATCCGTCCTACGCCGATCGCGCCCTCGAAACAGGTCGCGCTTTGGTCGATCTTGTGGACAGCAAGAGCTGGGCATCGGTGGCGTTCGCGACAGGGTGGACCGGCTACGCCTTCGCGCTCAACGAGCTGGCTCAGCGCACTGACGATCCCGCCTTTGGTGCCTCGTCGAGGCGCTGCATCGATCGGCTCCTGGCACAGTCGACGCCGCTCGGGCGAGGCATCGGCTGGATCGAGCCTATGCCGTTCTCCGACATCACCGGGTTCAGCGGTGACCGTGAGATCTACGACCTGTCCGTGGGAGCCGCTGGTTCGGGGGTGGCGATGCTGTCATTGGGTTTGGCTGCAACTTCTGAAGCCATTCGGGACGAGTACCTCGAGCGTACTTCGTCGATCGGCGAGCGTCTCCTGGAAGTCGGCGAGGCGACGCCGGACGGCACGAGGTGGGGTCTCATGTCGGACATCCCCTTTCCGTTCACTGCGCCGAACTTCGCCCACGGGGGCGCGGGTGTCGGCTACTTCTTCGCCCGACTGTTCGAGGCAACAGGGGATCGTCGCTTTCTCGACGCCGCGTCGGAGGCGGCACGTTACGTGGTGAGTCGCATGCACCCGGTGGGTGAGGGCGCTCTCGTGTGCCACACCGAGGAACTCCAGCCACCGGAGTTCTACCTCGGACAGTGCCATGGACCGGCGGGCACCGGTCGTCTCTTCACGATGCTCGCCCGGCTCACCGGCGATGCATCACTGCTCTCCCCGCTCGACACGATGATGCGCGGACTCGACGGCATCGGTGCACCGTCGACGCGGTCGTGGGGATGGTGGAACAACTACGGCCGATGCTGCGGGGACTCGGGCCTCGGTGACGCCGCCCTGCTGTTCGCTAGCACGCCGTCGACCGACGTCCAACGGGCGGGCTATCTGTCGCTCGCGCATGCCTGTGCGTCCGTGGTCGAGGATCACTCGGAGTCGACGAACGGTGCGCGGTCATGGACCCAGGCCGAACACCGCGCCCGGCCGCGGTTCGTCCAGGCCCAGACGGGCTACATGCAGGGAGCCGCCGGGATCGGCAGCTTCCTCGTGCACCTCGCCACCCACGACCGAGTTGGTGGTCCCGTGCGGATCGCGCTCCCCGACGACGTGGTCTGAGCCGGAACTCGATTGGGCAGTTGACATCGATCTGCGGCGAAACGTAGTATCATTTCGAAACAGCGCTACGGAACGGCGCTGAGGAACTCGGAGGACCACGTGACCGACATCGCCCGCTACGAACGAACCGACGGCATCAGCACGATCAGCCTCGACGACGGGAAGGCGAACGTGATCTCGCCGACGATGATCTCGGCCATGAACAGCGCTCTAGACCGGGCGGAAGCCGATGGCACTGTGGTGATCATCGCCGGTCGCCGCCGGATCTTCTCCGCCGGCTTCGATCTCGAGATCCTCGGCCGGCTGGATGACGAGACTGTCGGGATGCTTCGGGGAGGGTTCGAACTCGCGGCGCGCCTCCTTGCCTTTCCTGCTCCCGTCGTCGTCGCCTGTACCGGTCATGCGCTGGCCATGGGTTCGTTCCTCCTGTGTGCCGCCGACTACCGAGTCGGTGCCGACGGCGATTACAAGGTCGGCGCCAACGAAGTGGCCATCGGACTGCCCATGCCCCTGCCCGCGCTCTCGATCCTTCAGCATCGGCTGGCGCCGAACCTTCACACGCGCTCGATCGCCCTCGCGGAGATCTTCACGCCGGCAGCCGCCTGTGGCGTGGGATTCCTGGATCACGTGGTGGCGCCGGAGCGCGTTCTCGAAGAAGCCCGGACCGTAGCGGAACGTCTCGCCACCCTCGACCGCAAGGCATACGTCGCCACGAAGAGCCGTATGCGAAGCGTCACGATCGATGAGATCCGCGTCGGCATCGACGCCGACTATCCCGTTCGCGGCTGAGGCCTGAGGCCTGATGCCGCGACTCAAGCTGCGAACACCGGAGCTGCGAGACCACGTACTTCTCGCCGCCGAGGCGACCCTCGCCCGTGATGGAGTCGAAGGGTTCACCACCAAACGGATCGCCACCGATGCTGCGACCTCTGTGCCGGCGATCTACGAGATGTTCGGTGACAAGAACGGACTGTTGCGTGAGCTGTTCTTCGTCGGCTTCCGCAAACTGGCCGCAGCCGTTGCCGCGGTCCCTTCATCGGACGATCCGCGCTCCGATGTCGTTGCGCTCGCCCGTGCCTACCGTGTCTTCTCGCTTGCCCATCCGTCGCTCTCGAAGCTGATGTTCTCGCAACCGTTCGCCAGCTTCGCTCCGACCGCTGACGACCTTGCGGCGGCCGACACCAGCCGACGTGCCCTGCTCAAGGCGGTACGGCGGTGCATCGACGCAGGGGTGGTGCATGGCGATCCGATCGATGTGTCACATGTGCTGCTCGCGCTAGTCCAAGGACTCATCGCCCAGGAGACGGCCGGGTGGCTGGGCAAGGGGAAAGCCTCGTGCGATCGTCGGTGGGACGTGGCGCTCTCGATGTTCTTCTTGACTGTTCCTACGGCGGAGCGTTGAAACTGATCGTGACCATCGCCGGCTTCTTGACTGCTCCGACGCGCGTGCTGGGTTTGGCAATCGATGACTGGTGTATAGGTGGTGTATGGTTGGTGTATGTCACGCACCAACATCGACATCGATGAGGCGGCATGCCGAGCAGTCATGGAGCGCTTTCACCTTGACTCCAAACGTGATGCCGTCAACCTGGCCCTTCGACGACTTGCTGCCGAGCCGCTCGATGAGGACGACGCTCGACGCCTGCGGGGCTCGGGATGGGACGGTGACCTCGACCAAATGAGGGCCAGTCGCGCCGGATGATCATCATTGACACCTCAGCGTGGATCGAGTTCCTTCGCGATACAGGATCGAAGGTGTGTAACACCGTCGACGACCTCCTTGGTGCCGATCTCGCCATCTGCGACGCCATCAGCATGGAGGTTCTCGCCGGCGCCCGCGACGAACTGCACCTCGCTCAGCTACGCGGACTGCTCGCTCGGGCCACGGTCGTATCCATCACGTCCGAGGACTACGAACAAGCCGCTGCGCTCTACCGCACGTGCCGACGCAACGGCGAGACCGTGCGCAAGCTCATCGATTGCCTCATTGCAGCCGTCGCCATACGGTCAAACGCGCCGGTGCTTCACGCCGACAGCGACTTCGCAGCCCTCACCCGGCACACACTGCTAACCGCACACGCCGACTCAGCCAAGTAGCCGGACCCAGACATTCCCTGACGTGGGACGAACAAGGACGAATGGGGCATCCGGTGGACGGTGATGAACGATCCCGAAGGCAACGCATTCTGCGTCGCATGAGCGCTCTGGTTTCGATTCCGCTCGAACGACGATGATGGTTACATGACCGGTTCCGCACCCAACCTCGAAGATCCGAGTTGGCTACGGGTGCCGATAGCCGACGCGGCGCAGATCGCCGCGAGATACGACGAGTGGGCGCAGACCTATGAGCACGAGCTGATCCACGAGTGGCGCTATCAGGCTCCCGCTGTCGCCGCTCGCCATCTCGCTGATCGCGGCATGGTGAGTCCTGTTCTCGACGTCGGTTGCGGCACCGGCCTCGTCGGTCGGTGCCTGAACGATGCAGGGTTCGAGGAAATCGATGGCGTCGACGTGTCGCCCGCATCCTTGGAGTCAGCTCGCGCCGGCGGTGTGTACCGCAGGCTCTCGCTCGCCGACTTCAACAGCGGACCGCTCCCGTTTCCCGACGACACCTACGCGGCCGTGATCTGTGTCGGCGTGCTGAGCTATGCCGTGGACCCCGGCGCGGTCGTCGGGGAGTTCTGCCGTCTCGTCGAGCCGGGCGGACGACTGGTTTTCACCCACCGGATGGATCTCTGGGAGCAGCAGGACTTCGGCCGCACACTTCTCACACTTCAGGAATCCGGCGTCCTTCGAGACGTTGCGTGGTCCGAACCGAGCGAGTACATGCCGGGCAACGAAGAACTCTCCGATATCCGTATCCGCTACGTCACCGCTACGACCGCCACCGCTCGGTAGGTGCCGGAAAGTGCGCGTGGGGAGGTCGAAGAGCGCGGCGGAAGCTCAACCTGAGGCGCTCATCGTTCGGCCGCTGATCCCAGGGTTCCAGACTTCCG
Source organism: Acidimicrobiia bacterium (assembly GCA_031418775.1). GTDB lineage: Bacteria > Actinomycetota > Acidimicrobiia > Acidimicrobiales > JANYDT01 > JANLQX01. The sequence goes on along the minus strand of JANOJN010000215.1, from coordinate 87,011 downwards.
GCTACACGGTGTTCGTTCTCACCAACCCAAACGATGCGCCGATCATCGTGTCCGGGCCTCGACTTCGTGCCGATGCGACCGACGCGCTGCTCTACCCACCTGACCGTCCTGTTCCGGCGTTGGGCCGCACGACCACCATCCCCGCCTTCGCGACGTCACTTCAAGTACTCGCGACGTACTTCCTCCCTCGTGGCCTCCCATCGGCACGGTTCGAATGGACGGTCTCAACGACGGCGCTACCCGCCGAAGTGGTGGTCACCTCCCTCGATCTTGCGCCCTCCAATGAGGAACTGCGCCTTCCGGGCGGGACGGTCGTCCCCGGATGCTCCTCGTCCCCCCGGCGCTCTGCCCGAATTGTGCCGATGAGCGCAGGCGCATCGCCGACCGTGACACTCACCGAGTCGGCTCCGGCTCCGCAGGGATTGGCGGGCGTGTTCGAATACACGACGGCGGACTGTGGAACGACCGAGTTGCTCCGACCTGACGATTTTCCCGGACGATTCGAAAGTGTCGAGTGGGCTCGCAACGCCGTACTCAAGCACCGAGGGATCGAAATCATCATCCCCGGCAACCGTGTCTCGTCTGGTTCCGCGACCATGCTCGGTCTTCGGAACACGACCGATCGCCCGGCAACGGCATCGTTTCGAATCAATCGGAGTGATCGCCGCGTTCGGTTGCCGGCGCGGGCGACGGCGATCGCCTGGATTCCGTGGCCCCGGGCAGGCCCTCATCGCCTCGGATTCGGTCAGGCCATCGCCGAGCCATCGAAGTTCGTCGTGACCGACGAGCCACAGGTCGAGCTGCCGTGCGGGTTCCCGTCAGCGGGTACGCAACGCCTGTCGACCAACGGGTGGGTCGAGACCAACGACACGAGGAGTCCGACGGTGTATCGAGTCACTGGGGGAGTCCCCCTCCGGGTTCTCGGATACGCGCTCGGGCCATGCTGAGACTGCCCCTGCTTCGCTCGTTCGTCGGGTCGACGGACCGGCGTTCTCGACATCTTGTGACTGCGCAGGACCGGTGCTGCTCCGGCCCCTTCAGCTACATTCCGGTCATGGCGCCGCTCGTCCTCGTGCACGGAATCACCGAGTCGAAGCAATCGTGGGATCCGCTCCTCGATGCGCTCTCCATCGACCCGGCCTCCGATGTGCGGCGGACTGTTCTCGCCGTCGACCTGCGCGGTCATGGCGAGGCAACAAGGACGCCACCGTTCGACCTTGTAGCGATGGCCACCGACGTCCTGGCCGAAATGGGAACGGCTGGCATCGCTCCACGCGACGCAGTGATCATCGGTCACTCGCTCGGCGGGACTGTGGTCACCGCAATGGCCGCGGTCACCGAGTTCCGTGCGGTAGTCAACGTCGATCAGCCGCTCAGGCTTGCCGACTTCCAGACCGCTCTGCGCCAGTTGGAACCGCTGCTGCGAGGCGATGACGCGAACTTCTTCGCAGCCATCACCATGGTGTTCGATGCCATGCGTGGTCCGCTCTCCGATGAGCAGTACGGAAGGCTCACCGCGCTTCGCCGACCAGAGCGGACCGTCGTGCTCGGCGTGTGGGATCCCATCTTCACGCTTGAATCGGGCGACCTCGACGCGATGGTCGCCTCGATGACTCGAGCCATCACGAGCCCGTATCTCTCCCTGCACGGCATCGACCCGGGCTCGGAGTACGGCGGCTGGCTCACCCAGAACATCACGGGTGCGAAGACGGAGGTCTGGCCTGACCACGGGCACTATCCGCACCTCGTGGATTCCCGCCGGTTTGTCGACCGGATCAACGCGTTCATCGAGTCCACCCGGAGCTGACGGGTCGTCGTCTTGGCGTGCCTTGCCGCGGATCTCTACCCTGGCGGGTGATCGCCCGGTTCGCGGGCTCGGGGAGTGCAGCATGGCAACGGAATCAGCAACGGCTCTGTCCACGGGACGTACGGCTGCGCACGCGGCTCCAACCGACTTCGATGTGGTCATCGTAGGGGCGGGGTTCGGCGGCATGTATCTGCTGCACCGGCTCCGCAACCTCGGCTTCTCCGCTCGGGTGCTCGAGGCGGCCGGCGATGTCGGGGGCACCTGGTACTGGAACCGGTATCCCGGCGCGCGGTGCGACGTGGAGAGCGTCGACTATTCCTTCGATTTCGATCCGGAACTCGAAGCGGAATGGACGTGGTCGGAGCGGTATGCCGCGCAGCCCGAGATCCTTCGCTATGCCCAACATGTCGCTGACAAGCACGACCTCCGGCGCGATATCGAGTTTTCGACCCGGGTCGACTCCGCTGCGTGGAGTGATGAGACGTCGAGTTGGACCGTGAGCACGTCGCTGGGCACCTCCGTCACCTGTCGCTTCTACGTGATGGCCACCGGCTGCCTCTCCGTTCCCAAGGAGGTCGACATCGAGGGTGCTGACCGGTTCGTCGGTCCGAAGTACTGGACGAGTCGTTGGCCGCACGAAGGCGTCGACTTCACCGGCATGAAGGTCGGCGTGATCGGCACGGGATCGTCGGCGATCCAGTCAATTCCGATCATCGCCGCACAGGCCGCGCAGCTCACCGTGTTCCAACGCACGCCGAACTTCTCGATTCCCGCGTACAACGGGCCGGTGTGGCCGGAGAAGCGGGCGGCGTACGACGCTGACCCCGTCGCGTACCGGCACGCGGCGCGGCGCTCCGGCGGCGGCGTCCCGCTTCCTGAACCAACAGTGAGTGCGCTTAGCGTTTCGGAGGAAGAGCGGAACGTTGCGTTCGAGGAGGCGTGGAGGCGCGGCGGGATCATGGAGTTCCTGCGGACGTTCAACGACCTCGTCGTCAAGGTCGAGGCGAATGAGCTCCTTGCCGAGTTCGTACGCAACAAGATCCGAGCGGCGGTGCACGACCCCGTCACCGCGGAGATGCTCTGCCCGAAGGATTATCCGATCGGGACGAAACGCCTCTGCGTCGACACGAACTACTACGAGACCTACAACCTGCCCCACGTGCGTCTCGTCGATCTCCGTCAGCACCCCATCGCGACGATCACGGAGAATGGAGTCGACCTGATCGACGAATCGTTCGAATTCGATGCGATCGTCTTCGCCACCGGATTCGACGCGATGACGGGAGCAATCGTCAACGTCGACATCGAAGGCCGCGGTGGGGTCACCCTGAAAGACGAGTGGGCCCTCGGTCCGAAGACGTACCTCGGCCTGATGACCTCAGGGTTCCCGAACCTGTTCATGGTGACCGGACCGCAGAGTCCATCGGTGCTCTCCAACATGATCGTTTCGATCGAACAGCACGTCGAGTGGATCACGGACTGCCTCGTCCAGCTCCGAACCGAGAATTCGGTCGTGATCGAGCCGACGGAGACGGCGGTGAACGGCTGGGTGCAGCACGTCAACGACTTCGCCGACATCAGCCTGATGCCGAAGGCGAACTCCTGGTACATGGGTGCGAACGTTCCGGGGAAGGCGAGGGTGATCCTTCCCTACCCGGGCGGGGTCGAGCGTTATCGCGTCGCATGCGAGGAGGTGATGGGCAACGACTACCTCGGGTTCATCCGTCGCGGACCGGATGCAACCAAGGTCAACGACGGAGTCCTTCGCCGGTTCCAGCCCGACGTCGGCATCATGCTCGAGATGATGGCCAGCCTCGGTCTGCCCCCGCTCGAATCGATGTTGCCGGCCGACGTCCGGAACTTCATCAAGGCATCCTCGGCGATGAGTCCTCCGGGACCCGAGGTCGGAAGCATCACCGACGGGGTGTTTCCCGGGGCGGCCGGTGAGCTCTCGTATCGTCGCTACGCACCGGTCGGTGACGGACTCCGTCCGATCATCGTGTACTTCCACGGCGGGGGCTGGCTCTTCGGCGGACCCGACTCGGATGATCCGTTGTGCCGCGACCTTTGCTTCCGGTCCGATGCCGTGGTTGTATCCGTCGACTACCGCCACGCCCCGGAGGCTCGTTACCCCGCTGCCGCCGACGACGCCTTCGCCGCCGTTCGTTGGGTGGCCGAGAACGCCGAGGCGCTCGGTGGCCGGAGCGACGAGCTCGTCGTGGCCGGATGGAGTGCGGGAGGCAACCTTGCTGCGATCGTCACGCAGCGGGCACGGGACGAAGGTGGACCGCGGATCGCCGCGCAACTGCTTGTCTGTCCGGTGACCGACGCCGACTTCACGCGGTCGTCGTATGTCGAGAACGGCAGAGGAAAGGGGCTCACGGCGTCGGTCATGGAGTGGTTCTGGGACAACTATGTCGACCCGGTCGATCGGTCGAACCCGCAAGCGTCGCCGCTTCAGGCCCAGAGCTTCGCAGGGCTCCCCCCGGCAGTCGTGGTCACGTGCGAATTCGATCCGCTGCGTGATGAGGGTGATGCCTACGCTGCTGGGCTGGCGGCAGCGGGCGTGCCCGTGCGACATATCCGTGCACGCGGCCACATCCACACCTCACTGCTTGCCGTCGACCTGATGCTCTCCGGTTCGCCAGTGCGCGCCGGGATGGTCGACGCGCTGCTCGCCGCGCTGCGTTCCCCGGCGGCGCTCAGCTCGTCCTGATCGGCCCCGTCCCGACTACCGTCGCGTTCACATGCAATCACTCCTGTTCCTCTGGTGCGCGCTTGCGGTGCTGGCCCTCGTTCTGACGGTGTGGGCGGTCAGCGTCAGGATTCGCGACGCGAGCATCATCGACATCTTCTGGGGCTTCGGTTTCGTGGTGATCGCTTGGGTGGCCTTCCTGGTCACGTCAGGATCGGGAGACGATCGACAACGGCTGATCCTGTTCGTGACGACGGTCTGGGGTCTTCGTCTCACGTTGCATCTCGCCCGCCGCAACATCGGCAAAGGCGAAGACTTCAGGTATCAGGCCATGCGCAGGAAGCACGGCGAGAGGTTTGCGATCATAAGTCTACGTACGGTGTATCTGACGCAGGGTGTGCTGATGCTCGTGGTCGCGATTCCCGTGATGGTCGGTTCGATGAACTCGCGGGTCCAGTGGCGTCCGCTGCTGTACATCGGAGCTGCCGTGTGGCTCATAGGAGTGCTCTTCGAAACCGTGGGGGACCTTCAGCTCGCGGCGTTCAAGCGAGACCCCGCCAACGCCGGGAAGGTCCTGCGAACCGGCCTGTGGGCGTGGACCCGCCACCCGAACTACTTCGGGGATGCGCTCGCCTGGTGGGGAATCTGGCTGATCGCCTGCACCCACCGGTGGGGGCCACTGACCGTCGTCGGTCCGGTTGCGATGACCGTGCTCCTGCGACGCGTCTCCGGTGTCCCGATGCTGGAGAAGACGATGAGTCGGCGCCGTCCCGACTACGCCGCCTACGTGGCTTCGACGAGTGCCTTCATCCCCCGTCCCCCGAAGCGCTGACCGCGGTCGCGCGTCGTTCGGCGGTTTCCGATGAACACCCCGGCCCTCGATATCGATCTTCTTGCCCCGGCGGCGATCAAGAACCCCCACTCGTACTTCCGGCCTATCCGAGACCATGCTCCGATCGCGTGGAGCGAACGCCACCGTGCGTGGATCATCACCGGCCACCCCGAGCTCGATGCAGCGTTCCGTAACCCGCGCTTCTCGACGGAACGCATGGGGGCGTTCAAAGCGCGTCTGACCGGATCTCGCGCCGAGGCTCTGGCGAAGGCGGTGGCGCTCCTCGACGGCTGGATGCTTTTCCACGAACCGCCGGAGCACACCCGTCTCCGAGCACCACTCTCCCGGGCATTCACGGTTCGTACGGTCCGCGGGCTCGAGGATGACGTGCGTGCTCTGTCCGCCGAACTGCTCGACGCGTTTCCGTCCGACGGCAGCCGCTTCGACCTCGTCGGGAGCTTCGCCCATGAGCTCCCGGCCCGCGTCATCGCGAAGCTCTTCGGAGTACCGCCGTCGCTCGAGTCGTGGCTCGCCGAATGGTCCGCCCGTTTCGGCGTCGTGGTGTTCGGGGCGACCCGCCGACCCGACTATGAAGAGGTCGCCCGCGCCGCCGGCGAGGAGTTCGAACTGCATCTGGGTGAGCTCATGCGCGAACGGCGTGCCGAACCGCGTAATGACCTCGTCAGCGCTCTGCTCGCAACCGAGGGCGCTGCTGACGGGCTCAACATCGCGGAGATCCTCGGCGCGTGCTCGCTGCTCCTCTTTGCTGGACACGACACCACGTCGTCCTTGCTCGGATCGGCAACGGTGGCCCTGCTCGACCACCCCGACGAAGTGCAACGACTTCGGGCTGGCCTCGACGGCCGGGCACTCGATGTCGCCATCGAGGAACTTCTCCGGTACGAGGCGTCCGCGAAGGCGATGATGCGCCAGGCGACCGAGGACCACACGTTCTTCGGTGTGGAAATGCACGGGGGTGAGGCGGTCTTCCTCACGATTCTCGCGGCGAACCGCGATCCCCGCGTTTTCGCCGATGCCGACCGCCTCGACCTGGCGCGCTCGGTGAACCCGCATCTCACGTTCGGCCACGGGCATCACTTCTGCCTCGGTGCCTCACTGGCGCGCCTCGAGACGCGCATCGCGTTGCCGATGCTCTTCGAGCGGTTTCCCGAGCTGCGCATCGATGGACCGGTGACCTGGAAGCCCAATATCAGTGACCGCTCGGCGCAACACATCCCCGTCCGCGTCGGCTGACCCGTCCCGCGCGTCGGGTCGACGCCGCGCCCACATGCGGCAAAACACCTCCCAGCGCAGTTGGGAGGTGTTTTGCCCCCATATATGGGGGCAACCTCTCTCCCAGCGTTTCGCGCAGATTGGGGGGGCGCGTGCCGATCAGTTCCGGTTGATGGAGACAGAACTGAACGTGGACTCTCCTGGCGTTTCGCGCCGCGCGCTGCTGCGTCGCGGGCTGACCGCGCTTGGTGTCGTGTCGATCGCGCCGCTCTTGAGCGCATGCGAAGTACCGTTCCTGTCATCGGGGACGGATCCGTTCGAGATGCCGGTGGAGACGCCCGAGGAGGCGATCACCCGGTTGCTCGAGGGAAACGCCCGATTCGTGCGCGGCAAGTCGACGACTATCAACGAGTCTGCGGAACGCCGGACGAAGATCGCCCAGCGGCAGCGACCTTTCGCCACGATCTTCTCCTGTGTCGACTCCCGCGTGCCTCCCGAGTTGGTCTTCGACCGCGGTCTCGGTGACCTCTTCGTGATCAGAACCGCTGGGAATGTTGTGGACTCGGCGGTGATGGGGAGTCTCGAGTACGGCGCCTACGAGCTTGAGATCCCGCTTCTGCTCGTGCTCGGGCACAAGGGGTGCGGGGCGGTGAAGGCGACGATGGAGACCATCGAGTCGGGCGGCAAGGCGGAAGGAAGCATTGCCTTTCTCGTCGAGGCCATTCGTCCCGCGATCGAGACGCCGAAAACCGAAGTGCTCGGCTTGGTGTTGACCGAGGCGGGCAGCGCTGTGCTGCCGAAGGAAGCGATGATCGCCGGCGATGAGGCCGCCCCGAAAGCATCTGCTCCGCCTCCGAAGTCCGGCGCGATGACGCCAGCCCTCCCCACGGAGACGCCGGCGGTCGAGGCGGTGTCTCCCTCGGGAGAAGCCGCAACGACAGCGCCGGTATCCCCGGCCGAGTCCGTCGTCGAACCGGTCCCGTCGGCGCCCGCCGCACAAGAGACCGTGGCCGCCGAAGAAGCCGTGGCCGAGGAGACCGTGGCCGAGGAGACCGTTGCGGAGGAGGGCGCCACCGACGAAACGGGCGAAGCCGGTGACCCCTTGACCGGCGCCATCAAGCGCAACGTCGCACTCACCGTCGCCCGGCTGATGAAGTCACCGATCATTGCCGAACGCGTCCGCAAGGATCGCCTCCGCGTGGTCGGCGCTCTGTACGACCTCGAAACAGGCATCGTGGAGCTGACGGAGAACATTCCCAAGGAGTTCCTCCCGGCCGGTTCGGAAGACACCGAGGCCTGAACAAAGCCGAGGTTCGCGTCGACGGGCGCGGATCGTCGGGCGTAGGAACGATCGGCAACTGGTTCCACTTCATCAGCCGTGCCGTAGATTGCTCCTCCATGGCTGACACGGGATCTCTGCACACCTTTCGCGATCTCGTCACCCTCGATCGGCTCGACGATCTGACGTTCGTCGGCCTCACCCCGGCGTACCCGTGGGGCCGTGTCTACGGCGGCCAGGTCGTCGCCCAGGCGTTGGCCGCGGCTGCAGCCACGGTGCCCGAGGAACACTCTGTTCATTCTCTGCACGCATACTTTGTGCTCGGTGGCGTTCCGGAGGAACCAATCGCCTTCCATGTGGATCGACTTCGGGAAGGCCGGTCGTTCACCACCCGTCGAGTGGTTGCGCGCCAAGCGGCCGGTGCCATCTTGAACCTCGACGCGAGCTTCCAACGGAGCGAACCGGACGTCGACATCCAGCAGACGGCGATCGCCGACGACGTTCCCACGCCTGACTCGATCGCCAGGCTCGAGTGGACGCCGTTCGGTGACATCCGCGAGATCGCCCAGACGACGCCCGGCGCGCGGTCGCAGCTCTGGGCCCGCATCTCCCCGGAACGCGGCGAGCTCGGTGACGACCCGCTTCTTCATGCCTGCGCGCTCGCCTACCTGTCCGATCACAACCCGATGGACGCGATCATGCTGTCGCACCCGAGCGGACTGAACTGGCAGCAGATGATGATGGCGAGCCTCGATCACAACATCTGGTTCCATCGACCGGTTCGTGCCGACGCGTGGATGCTCATGGACATGCAGGGTCATGGGCTCGTCAACGCCCGTGGCATCGCCACGGGAGCCGTGCACGGAATCGACGGGGTGCACGTCGCGACTATCGCTCAGGAGGGTCTCGTGCGGTCGATGCGTCGCGACGGCGGTCACGGGTAAGGCGCGAGGAGGGTCTGGTGCGGCCCGGTGCGGCGCACTCCGGCGTTCCGGTAGCCGGAACAAGGGGGGAGAACCTTTGACCGAGGTACCCCCTGTTGTTAACTTGACGTTTTCGAGAGCGCGGCACACTGCTGCGTCGGACCGGGGGGTTCTCTTGCCTGCTACACGGAAGGCGCTACTTGTTGGCGTCTCATTCGCACTGATCAGTGGGTCGCTCTTCAGCACCACGGCGAGCGCCGCAGCGAAATCAGGTGGCACCTGCGCCAAGGTTGGCGCGAAGGAGGGCTCCCTCCAGTGCAAGCAGGTCGGCAAGGCGAAGCGGTGGGTGAAGGTCGCTGCGGTCACCCCGACGGCAGCGCCCGCAACGACCGCGGCGCCGGCGACCACGGCCGCGCCGGTTGCGTCGGTCGCCTCGTTTCCGTTGACGGGTGACGCCCAAGGGATCACCGACACCACCGTCAAGATCGGCATCATCTCGGTGGTCAACCGCGGTGGCTCGTCGGCCGTGTCCACGGCGGTGGGCGACGAAACCGCGCAAATCAACGCACTTGTTGATTGGGCCAATGCGAACGGCGGGATCGCCGGACGCAAGATCATCCCCGTCATCAAGGAGATGAACGTCGCCGGCAGCACTTTCGCGCAGTCACCGGTCATCTGCGCCGCGCTCGCCAACGACGAGAAGGTCTTCGCCGTGATTCTGCAGGGTCACTCGTTCCTCTTCGAGCGCGAGTGCTACACGAAGAAGAAGGTTCTCGTCATCGACCCGAGCAACGTCTCGTACGAAGACTCGGCGTATCAGAAGCTCGCCCCTTTCTTCTTCTCCACCTCGACGCCGTCGTATGACCGTTGGGTGCCCGCCCTTCTTGCCGAGGCCAAATCTGCCGATTTCTTCAAGGGGTCGACTGGCGTCGGTATCTTCGCCCTCGACACACCCGACGACCGGGCACTCATCGAAGGCCTGGCGAAGAAGGAGTTGGCCAAGATCGGCATCGACAAGTTCGAAGTGGGCTACTCCGGTTTCGATTCGCCCATCACCTTCTTCCGTGACGCCGCCAAGGCGATCGCCCGGTTCCAGGCAGCCAAGGTCGATCGCGTGATCCTGATGGGACAGCAGGGCCTCGGCGTAGCGTTCACACTCACGGCCGAACAGGCGAGATACTTCCCGCGTTACCTCACGCACTCGAACGAAGTTCCGCGCTACATGTCGGACATCCCGCGTGGCCCCGGTCTTCAACCGCTCCAGCCGGGAACGCTGACCGGCGCGATGGGCATCGGCTGGACGCCGTACCAGGACACCGACGATGTTCACAACCCATTTCCGGCCGGCGCCGAAACCGACTGCATCGACGCCATGCGCATAAAGGGTCTCGCCTTCGGGAGCCGCAACCTCGCCCGCTACGCCATCGGCGTGTGCGACGGGCTCGAGTTCCTGCGGGTCACCGGCAAGCCGCTGAAGGCGCTCAACGTCCAGGCGATCGCCGCGTCGGCAGCGCAACTCGGAAGCTCGTGGAAGGCGCCCGGGACCTACAAGGCAACGTTCGGTCCGAAGCGCTACGACGGTGGTGGCGGCTACCGGGTCTTCGCGTGGGACGAGAGCTGTGGCCGCATCGCCGATGCGAACGGCAACATCACCACGCCGAAGTCGGGTGGCTGCTGGATCCTCGGGGATCAGGTCAAGAGCTTCTAGCGCCGACGCCTCCGCAGAAACCGCGTTCACCCTGCGGGCAGGCCGGGATTCCCGACCTGCCCGCTGGTGCATCCGGGCACGTGTCGTTCGTTCGTTTCCCGTGAGGTTGCCTCGTGCTCTCTCCTGATCTCCTCGCCATCAACATCACGGGGCCGACGCTCATGCGCGGCCTGGCGACCGGTCTCGTGTTCGCCCTTCTGGCGTCAGGTCTTGTCCTCGTCTACCGCTCCAGCGGGATCATCAACTTCGCTCACGCCGAGCTCGGTCTGGTGGCGTCGGCCATGGTCGAGCTGCTGGTCAACCGGGGGCATGTTCCGTATTGGATGACGTTCCCGGCGGCACTCGGAACGGCCGCAACGATCGCCGCCCTGTGCGAGCTGATCGTGATCAGGCGTCTGCGGTCTGCACCACGGGTGATGACGGTCGTCGCCACGCTCGGTCTGTCGCAGTTCCTTCTTTTCCTTGTTGCCGCCATCCGCGGAGCGGCAACGTCGACGATGCCGCTCCCGCCGGGCTTTCCGGAATGGCACCTTGATTCACTCACCATGAATCCGGCCTTCACGGCGATTCTCTTCCTCGGGCCGCTCGCCGTGCTCTCGGTTTCGATCATCCTCCGGAGGACGCAGATCGGCCGCACCATCCGCGGCGCGGCTGCCAATCCCGACGCTGCCCGACTCGCCGGCCTGAGTCCGGCGCGGGCCTCAGCCGTCGCGTGGGGATTCGCTGGTGCCCTCTCCGGACTTTCGTCGATTCTCGTCACCGGAGCGTTCGGTTCGGCTGCCGCGTCGTCCGCCGGTCCGACGCTGCTCGTCCCGGCGATCGCCGCAGCCGTGATCGCCCGCTTCCGTTCACTCGGTATTGCTTTCGCGTCCGGCGTGGCGCTCGGCATCTTCCAGGAGGTCGTCAGCTTCAACGTCGATTCGGGTGGCGCCGTGCAACTCGCGATGTTCATCGTCGTTTTCGCGGGCCTGCTTCTGCAGCGACACACCGGATCGCGTTCAGGTGACACGAGCAACTGGATGTCGATCGCCAGCGATCCGCTCGCACCTCGCGCCCGTCGGCTGGGCGCAGCGCTTGCCGCGCTTGTCGGCGCCGGTCTGGTCGCGGCTGGGGCCTTCGGTTCGAGCGCCACAGCTGTTTCGCTCACGTTTGTCGTTGCGACTGCGTCGATTGCCCTGTCGGTGTTCGTGATCACCGGCATGGCCGGACAGCTGTCGCTCGGGCAGTTTGCCGTGGCCGGGGTTGGAGCCGTCATCGGAATACGCGTCGCGTCGTCCACTGGAGATTTGCTGCTCGGACTCGTTGCCGCCGGAATTGCCGGAGCGCTCACCACATTGCTCATCGGGCTCCCTGGTCTTCGACTGCGCGGCTTGTTCGCCGCCGTGACCACGCTGGCGTTCGCCGTCGTCGCTCGTGAGTGGTTGCTGGCCCAGACCTGGATGGCCGGGTTCGGTCGATCGCTGGACGACGTGAGCGTTGCCTGGTTGGAGCTCCGAACCTCCCAGGCGAAGTTCGTGTTCAGTGTCGTGGTCTATCTGGTGTTGGCGCTCGCCGTTCACCATGTGAATCGGAGCGGCCTCGGCCGGCGCGTGCGAGCCCTTCGCGACAACGAGAACCAGGCACGGGGGTTCACCGTCGGTGCCTTTGCCACCCGGGCCGCAACGTTTGCGTTCGCTGGCTTCGTCGCGGGCGCGTCGGGCCTGCTGCTCGGCGTCGCTGCCGGCACCGTGACCGCGGCGAACTTCCCGTCGTCGCAGAGCATCACCATCGTTGCGGCTGCGGTCCTCGGTGGGTTGCAGGGTGTGTTCGGGTCACTTCTCGGGGCCCTGTATCTCGTCGGTGTCCCGCGTTTTCTCCCCCTGGACAACGCGGGTCTGGCGGCGACATCGTTCGGTTGGCTGGCACTGTTGCTCCTGGCGCCGCAGGGGATCGGCGGGCTCCTCAATCGTCTGCTTGCGCGCATCAGCGGGGCAAGCGTCGCCACGACACCGACGGCACAACCGGGGGTGGCGTTCTCGCTCGGCAAGTTCTCCCGCGAAGCACCTCGGGCCTCCAGCGGCAACCTCCCTTTGCTCAGTGTCACGGGACTGGCGAAGAGCTACGGCGGCGTGCGAGCAGTAGCTGGCGTCGATCTCGAACTCGGGTTTGGCGAAACCGTCGGCCTCATCGGCGGAAACGGTGCGGGGAAGACGACGCTGTTCGAACTGATCGGTGGATTCGTTCGACCCGACTCCGGCACGATCCTGTACCGCGGCCGAGACATCACGTCGTTGAACGCCGAGAAGCGCGCCCGTATCGGCATCATCCGTTCGTTTCAGGACGCTGCACTGTTCTCCACGTTCACGGTCCGCGAGGCGGTTCTCGTGTCGCTCGAGCGCCGCCATCGGACGCGGGTCCTTCCTGCGCTCCTCGGCGTCCGTCGTCAGGACAGGGCGCAGCGTGCACTCGCCGACGAGTTGCTGGCGATGTGCGGGCTCTCCTCCTACGCCGACTCGGTGGTTTCAACGTTGTCGACCGGTACCCGACGTATCACCGAGATCGCCTGCATGATCGCGCTGGGTCCCGAGGTGCTCCTCCTCGACGAGCCATCCGCCGGCATCGCCCAACGCGAAACCGAGGCACTGACCAACGTCATCCGGACGGTGCGCGAGCAACTCGGAACCTCCGTGGTGCTGATCGAGCACGACATGCCCTTCGTTCGCTCGCTCAGCGACCGGATCGTGGTCATGGAGACCGGCCGAGTGCTCGCCGAGGGGATGCCGGACGACGTGCTGAGCGATGAGCGCGTGATCGCCTCCTACCTCGGCACGAACGTCGCGGCGATCGCCCGCTCGGGAGATGCTGCCGACGTCGTTGCCCCTGACGGGCCCGTTCGCGCTCGCTCGATCGCCGGGCGCCCACGCCGACGTTGGAGTATCCCGACGCGCGAAGTGCGAACGGCGGCGCGCGTCAGGGCGGTCACGACGTTCAATCGGCGTCTGGCTTGGATCACCTTCGGTTGGTTGATCGCCGCGACGGCGTCCGCGTGGGCTGAGCCCCGTCTCGATCTTCCCCATTGGGTCGCGTGGACGACGAACAACCTCTTCACCGTCAACTTCATCCTTCATGGGCTGATGAGTGCCTATGTGTACCGGATGCCAAGGCCTCGCTCGAACCCTCGGGTCATCCAGGCGTACCTCGGCTACGGCATCGGACTCTTCACCCTTGTGAGCCAGTCGCTCATCGGCACGGAGCCGATGCACTCGATCACCTTCGCTGTCTTGTGGCTTCTCATCGGTGGCCACATCGCGCTGGCTCTTCGTTCCCGGTCGCGCCGTGAGGCGGCACCGTCGTCCCAAGGGGTCAAGGCTCGTGGCGGGTCGGCGCCCGCCGGGACGTCCGCTGGACCGGCAGTTGCGTCGACGGCGCCGGACAGGGTGCGCGTCGCGGCGGGACGGAGTCGACCGACGGCCGCGCCTGCGACCCGCTCGCCGCTGCTGCTCCGCTTCTCACCCGCTGGTCTCGCCATCGTCGCGACCGTCGGAACCGCCATCGGGTTCGTGGTGACGTCCCGTGGGTTCGATCGTCGTCGGGGCGGCGGTGCCCTGATGCCCGCAGTGTTTGCCGCGATCGTCGGCATCCACTTCGTCCTCGCCAAGGAGTGGCTGCGCCTTCGGCGACCGAGCGGTCTTCGCTACGCACCGATCGCCCTGCTTGTGCTCGCTGGGCTCGTCTACGACAACATCGTTCTCGGACTCGGTGGACTCCTCGGACGCGGAGACCTTCTCCGTTCACTCAGCGTTCCGAGATACTGGATCCACGCAATCGGCACCCCGCTGCTCATCCTTCTCGTTCTCGAGATCGGTGAGCGTTGCGGCCTCTCATGGGCGAAACGACGCCGAGGCGCGTGGGTCGCCCTCGCCTTTGTACTCATCGGCTTCGGGCTTGGTCACGACGGCTTGGGGCAGAAGCTCACGTTCACCACCGACGGTGGAACGGCCCGCTACGCCAACGACGCGGTCACCGGCCCGCCCACGAGCGCGATCGCCGTGATCATCGTCGTACTCGCCGTTGCGGTGATGATTTGGCAGCACGGATACTCGGCGATGATGGCGGTCTGCTCGCTCGTCATGCTCGTCGGCGCAGCAGCCGGCGCGACCGTTCCGTTGATCGGCAACCTCGCCGAATGCTTCTTTGTTCTTGCGTTGCTCGCCGGCATGCAGGCTTCGGCCGGCTTGCGGCCCAGGCGGCGCGCCGGTCTGCCCGTCAAAGCCAGTACCCCCATGCGGACTGTCGATGTCGCGGGCCTCTCGATTCCGTGGACCACGGCGAGCGTGGCGCTCCTGGTGACAGCCATCGGGTCGGTCTACGCGACGGCCAATGTGAGGCTCGAGCACGGGTCCGCCGGAACGGTGCTCGCGTTCGGCTGCCTCGCCGTGCTCACGCTCGGTGCGGCGTACCTGCTTTCGACGGCGACGCTTCCCGGCTCGCGGGCTTCCTCCCTGGCGACGCTCGGCCTGGTGCTCTTCGCCCTCGATGCCCTGGTGCTGCTTCCCGGCAACATCGTCGGCGATGTCGGGTGGCTCGAAGGCCTCCACTCACGGCGATTCGGCTTGGTTCCCCTCGCCGCCGCTCTGCTCGTTCCTTTTGTCGGCTCGGTCAGCGCGGCGACCTTCGGCGCGCCGCAGCATGAACGCTTTGCTCGATTGGCCGGAGGGGCGGTCCTCGTCTCGGGCTTCGCGGTGTGGGCCCTGTCAACTTCGACATGGACCTCGTCGGGATATGCGAAGCGCTACGCCACCGATGGATTCGCGACGCCCGGTTTGCTCGGACTGGCTGTGCTGTCATTCCTCTTGATCCGCACGGGTCGTGGCATTGCGGCGAAGAACGGCCGGGTCGCGCCATTGGTGTTCGGCGTGCTCGCACTCGTGGCCACATGGGGAGGGCAGTTCAACCCGCTCGTGCTCGCAATCGCTCCGCTCGCGCTGAGCGGTTCACTCGTCACCGCGTCGATGGCATCGGCCGACATCGCCCGGACGGTGCAGAATCAGCGGGGGTTGCGTCGACGACCAATGCGCACCGGAGCGCGAACCGTCCGCCGCGCATCATGAGGCAGCGACGTCGCACTCGTGTTGTCGCAGCTGCCGCTGCGTTGTCGCTGCTGCAGGCCGGTTGCCTCGAAGACCGCTCCTTTCACCAGAACGATGTCGTGCAATTCGTCGAGCCGCTCGAAGGCGACTTCGCCTCCGCCCCGATTGTCGTGCGGTGGGAGGGAAGACCAGCGAAGGTCGCGCAGTGGGCCCTGTTCCTCGATCGTGCGCCGATCAAGCCGGGAACCTCGATCGAAGACCTCGAGGTCCAGGAGCGCCAGAACCTCTGGGTCACCGAGGAACAGGAGCTCACCATCGATTTCGTTCCCCCGCGGTCCACCTCCGTCGACTCCCGCCGCGACCGACATGTCCTTGTCGTGATCCCGCTCGATGCCGACGGTGATCGGATCGGCGAGCACGCGGCGTCCGTCGAGTTGACCGTGGTCCAGGGATGAGCGCGCGGTCGATGGGGCCGGAGGTCGAGCTCGGTCGCTCGACCCCGCCGCGGTGGGCGCTGGTTGCGCTCGCGCTTCCGGTGTGGGTTTCGATGTCGCTGGTGAGCATCCTCACGAGAGATCTCGGCATCACCCTCGGCGCAGGCGAATCCGGGGCGTCGAACGCCTCTGTTCTCCGACTCCTGCTCTCGGCTGCTGTGGCGATACCGGTTGCCCTGATCGCCGGGCAGCGAACCCGGTGGACGGCGCTCGCGGTGACAGCAGCGGCGTGGGCGGTCACGTCTGTTGCGTCGGCGGCGATCGTCCCCGAATCGGCCGGGTTCACCATGGCCTGGTCCCTCGCCGGCGTCGCCGACGTTGTCGGCTTCGTCGCCATCGGGTTGCTCCTCGGTGTCACCACTGGGCACGGTGGCCGACCGTCGAGGTCCCGCCTCGTCGTCGCCCTCTGGTTTGTTTCGGTCGCCTTGGGTGCTCTCGCTTCGGCAGTCGGCGGGCCGTGGCTCGCCCTCAACTGGCGGGGCGTCCTCGTCGCCATGATCGGGCTGGTGTTGCCCGGTGCCTTCGCCGCAGCGACGATACGCATCGAGGTCGACCCTCGAGTTCTCGATCGAGCGCGTCGCACACCGGCGCTCACGATGGGCGAGTTGTGTGGTGCCACCGTTGCAGACGCGGCGCGGGTGCGCGCTCTGCTGTCCGTGGGGTTGTCCGGCTCGATCGTGTTCACGTGGCTGTCGTTCGGTCCGTCCCTCCTCCGGCTCCGTTGGGGATTCGGGACGACCGGTGCGGCGCAGGTGTTGGCCGCGTCGATGGTGGCTGCTGCCGTTCTGGCCGGGGTCGTCATCCCGCTTTCTCATGTTGGCCGGTTCGGTGCCCTGGCTGGTCCGGCGCTCTTCGTCGGCGCGCTCGCGCTGCCAGGTCCGACAGCCGCGTTCGTGGTTCTGCTCGTGGCCGCCTTCGCCGGCTTGGGCCTCGGACTTGCGAATGCCTTCACCGACGTGGTCAGCGCTGCTGATGAAGACGCGCGGCCGATGGCCACCGCTCTTGGTTATCTCGCTTTCGCGGTGGGTGGCGCTGCGGGGGTGCTTCTTGCGTCCACGGTGGATCGGCGGTTCGGCACGGCCGTCGGACTCGCGGTGTGCAGTGGGCCGGCACTGCTGGCCGCACTCGTGAACGTTGCCGTTCCCGCCCCGGCGATCGCCGCGCCATCACCGGTTCGTCCGATCGACGAGCCTGAATCGCTTCCCTTTCGCGACGGCGAGCGACCGCTTCTGGAGCTCAAGGACATCGACGTCTTCTACGGGTCGATCCAAGTGCTGTTCGGGGTCAATCTGACCATCCGTCACGGCGAGATCGTTGCGCTCCTCGGCACGAACGGTGCCGGGAAATCGACGGCGCTGAAGGTGATCGCCGGACAGATCCTCCCGCGCTCAGGTACGGTGCTGCTCGAAGGCACCAACATCACCGCGCTTTCGGCGGAGCGGCGTGTCCCGCTCGGTCTGTCCCAGATCCCCGGCGGGCGGGCGGTGTTCGGGTCGCTGACCGTGGTCGAGAACCTCGAACTGTTCGCGGCGAGTCTCGGAAAGGACCGCGCCGCGGTCAAGCGGGGGATCGAGCGCACGTTCGCGACGTTCCCCCGTCTCGAAGCGCATCGCCACCGTCACGCCGAGACCCTCTCGGGCGGCGAGCAGCAGATGCTCGCACTCGGCAAGGCCCTGCTGCTCGAGCCCCGGCTGCTGTGCATCGACGAACTGTCGCTCGGTCTTGCGCCGGCCGTTGTCGCCGACCTTCTCGAACTCGTACGGATCATCCACGAGAACGGGACGACGATCGTGATCGTCGAGCAGTCGGTGAACGTCGCCCTCTCTGTCGCCCAACGCGCCATCTTCATGGAAAAGGGCGAAGTGCGCTTCGATGGCGATGCGACCGAACTACGCGATCGGTCAGATCTCCTTCGCTCGGTCTTCCTGCATGGCGCGGCGACAAGCGGGCCGTAGTCGACCCGCCGATTTTCGACCCTCAGCGGGCTCCGCTCGACTCGAGGATGTGGATGCCGCACGCTGAGGCAAGGCCGATGACGTGGGCGAGGCCGATGCGGGCGCCTTCGATCTGACGGTCACCGGCCTCGTTGCGGAGGTGGTGGCAGATCTCCCACACGTTGGCGATGCCGGTGGCGGCAATCGGATGGCCCTTCGACTGGAGTCCCCCCGACACGTTCACCGGGAGCTTGCCGGTCCGGAACGGCGCACCCGACTCGAAGAAGTCGACCGCGTCGCCCTCGGCGCACAGCCCGAGGTTGTCGTAGTGGACGAGCTCGGCCGTGGCAAAGCAATCGTGAAGCTCCACGAGGTCGAGGTCCTCGGGTCCCACACCGGCCTGTTCGTAGGCGCGCTTGGCAGCCAGCTTCGTGAGGGTGTTGACGTCGGGGAGGACCTGGCACGCCTCCTGCCAGGGATCACTGGTGAGAATCGATGCGCGCACCTTGACGGCGCGCCGACGCTGCTCGTCGGAAAGAGTCTTGAGCTTCTCGCCGCTGACCAGAACTGCGGCGGCTGCACCATCGCAGTTCGCCGAACACATCGAGCGGGTATTGGGATAGGCGATCATCACGTCGCTCATGATCTGATCAAGGCTCATCGCCTTGGTGTATGCGGCGAGCGGGTTCAGCGTCGAGTGTCCGTGGTTCTTCTCGCTGATCCGGGCGAAGACCTCGAACGATGCGCCGCCGTACTTGTGACCGTATTCCATGCCGACCTGGGCAAAGGTGCCGGGCATGGCCTCGGTGCCGATGCGGCCGTCGATCGGGGCGATCGCGCCATAGCGACCCTCCGGCGTCCACTCGTTCTTGTCCTTCTTGGCCGTCCCACCGGCGCCGAGCAACCCCGCACCGGCGAGCTTCTCCACGCCGACGGCAAGACCCATGTCGGACTCGCCGGCCTTGATGCTCATGATGACGGTGCGCAGCGCCGTGGCCCCGGTCGCGCAGGCGTTCGACACGTTGTAGACGGGAATGCCGGTCTGGCCGATCTGCTTCTGGATCGCCTGACCGATCGCACCGCGGCCCATGAGATTTCCGGCGGCGAGGATCTGCATGTCGGCCATGGTCACCCCTCCGTCGGCGAGTGCGGCCATTGCCGCCTCGGCGGCGAGGTCGACGACGTCCTTGTCCGGGTGCTTCCCGAACTTTGTCATCTTGATTCCGAGGATGTAGACGTCGTCTGCGGCCATGGTGAGGTTCCTTTGTCAGTCGGTGCGTTGGTTCGTGGGTTTGCGTGTGTCGTCGTGAGGCGATCAGGCCGGTTCGAAACCGAACCCGATGCCCTCGGCGCCGTTGTCATCTGTTCCGAGTGAAGTGGTGGTGAGGCGCACGCGCATGCCGAGCTTCACGTGCTCCGGGTCTGCGGCAATGTTGACGATGTTGCCGCGCACACTTGTCGTGCCGCACTTCACCACGCCGGCAACGAAGGGGACCGGAACGCCGGGAGCAGCGAACGTGACGATGGTGAACGAGACCAGTTCGCCCTCGGTCGGAATGTCGACGGTGCGGAACTCGGTGGCGAAGCAGGCCGCGCATGCGTTGCGTCGGTCGAAGAACCGAGCGCCACAAGAGGTGCATTCGTTAGCTACCAGGTGCGGGGTCGGCTCCAGCCTCAGATAGTTGACGAGCGGGACACGCGATGCGGTTTCGGTACTCACGGGTGCCAGGTTACCGACCGGTGCGAGCGCAGTCCCATTTCCGCAGTCGGACACCCCATCTCCGATCCACCGGCTCGGCACGGAGAGGCTCGCGTGACGTATCGTCCGGGATCGGTCCGAGGAGTTGCATCGGGCACAGTGAACGGGGAGACGGCCATGGACACGTTGCGTTGGATCGAGGACAACCGCTACGACCCGAAGTACGGGTTCTGGAGTCGCGCCAATGTCGGCGAGGTGCTGCCCGATCCGCCGAGCCCGCTCGGGTGGGACCTCACGTTCGACAACGGTGGCTGCGCTTTGGGCTGGCGCGACTGCATGGTGAAGCGCCTCGGCATGTCCGAAGACGAAGTGCACCCGACCCGGCCCGAAGTCTTCGGCGTCTTCGGTGGCTACGCGTATCTCGGCATCACGCTGATTCGCGTCTGGGCAGAACGCACCCCGGGTTTCTCTGCTGACGCCGTCGATGCCGCGTACTTCGCCGGTCACCCCGGCATTCCGCCCTATGTCGCCGAACCGTGGCACGAGAACGAAGCGACCACGGCGAAGATGACCGAATGGCTGGGCTGGGTGATGGGTGACCGCAACCAGGACGAACTCGAAGCCGACCGACTTGCGACCCGCTCCCTGCGTGCCTCGCGGCCGGACCTCTCTGCCTTGACCGATGCCGACCTGCTCGACCGGGCACTCTCGCTTCGGCCGGTGCTCCGGGACCTGTTCAGCCAGCACATCAACCAGTCGGGTGCCGCGGGTATCGGACCCGGTGTCCTCGGCGCGGTGTGCGCCGCCGTGGGCGATCCCACGGCGACGATGCGCCTGCTCGGAGGTGTTGGCGGTGTCGACTCGGCCGAGCCGTCGTCGGCGATGTGGGATCTGTCGCGCACGGTGCGGGCGAGCGCGGCGCTCAGCGACGCCTTCGATGACGGCGTCGAAGGGCTCACCGGCCGCCTTCGGTCCGACTCGTCACCGGCCGCCGAAGCATTCGTTGCCTCCCTCGATGCCTTTCTCGCGGAGTTCGGCTCTCGAGGTCCGAACGAATGGGACATCCATTCCCACACGTGGGAGACGAAGCCCGACCTGGTGCTCGCCGCCGTCGATCGGATGCGCTTCGCCGAAGACGCCGCGGCCCCTCACCTCCACCAGGCGGCCGCGGAAGCCGATCGACTACAGCTCGGCGCGGAGATCGCTTTGAAGCTCGCCGGTGATCCGGAGACGCAGGGCCAGTTCAACGCCGCGCTGGCTTCCGCTGCTACCTTCCTCGCCGGGCGGGAGCGGTCGAAGACCAACATCATCCGCGCGCTTCACGAAGTTCGGATGAGCGTGTGGGAACTCGGTCGTCGGGCAGTCGCCCGAGGTGAGCTGCGAGAGCCACGCGACATCTGCCTGCTGTTCGGCGACGAGGTGCAGGCAGCGGTGGACGGAACGTTGGTCGATACGCAAGCGACGGCCGATGCCCGTCAGGCCCACCTCGACTGGCTGACCACGCTCGAGCCGCCCTTCATTGTGACGTCGACGCCACCACCGAACACCAATTGGCCCAGGCGGGGAGAGAACCGGGCACCGATGGGCGCAGTCGGTGACGTGCTGGCCGGGCTCCCCGGCTGTCCCGGCGTCGTTACCGGTCGGGCTCGGGTCATCCTCGACCCCTCTGACCCCGGCGCGCTCGAACTCGGTGACATCCTGGTCGCTCCGATGACCGATCCCGCCTGGACGCCGTTGTTCGTCGCGGCTGGGGGTGTTGTCGTGAACGTCGGAGCGCCGCTCAGCCACGCCATCATCGTGAGTCGAGAACTTGGCATCCCGTGCGTCGTGTCGGTGAACGAGGCCACCGAGCGGATCCCTGACGGTGCCCTGGTGGAAGTCAACGGCGATCTCGGAACGGTGACGATCCTCGAACTGCCGTAGTCGTCGGATGTTGCGCGGCGACCTGCGAGTCTCGGGCTACTGGGCCTGAAGGTGCAACAGGATCATCGACTCGGGGTCCATCAGCGGGGGTTGCAGACCAAGGGCACGGAGAACGCGTCCCCGCACCGAGACGCCATGCGTCAGCCAGGCGGGTTGGTGGGGAAACGGGTGGGGGTGCTCGATCACCAGCGGGAGGACTTCGACGCGGTAGAGGAGTCTGTCGTCGAGGCCGGCGAACTGCATCGGCTCGACGACGAGCGATGCCGGCGTCTCGACGAGCGCAAACGAGAACAGTGCTTCCCGGCGATCGGCACTCACGACTCCGTGGGCGACGACGGCGGGGTTCGGGTGATCGAGCCGAACCGAGGTGCCGGCGTGGAGGAGCGGGCGGAACTGCTTGTGTATCCGGATCACCCGCTCGAGCGCGGCCAGATCCTCGTTCGACGCGTTCAGCACGTTCCATTCGATGCCGAGGTGGCCGAAGAACGCGGTGCCGGAGCGAAAGGCGAGCGAGTGACGGCGGCGCGTGGTGTGGGAAACCGGGCCCCCGATGTGGGCGCCCATGTACTCAGGTGGGAACACATGGCCGAACCCTCGCTGAATCCGTTGTCGGTCGAGCGGGTCGTTGCAGTCGCTGGTCCATGCCCGGCTGGTGCGGCGCAGTATGCCGAAGTCGATCCGCCCGCCACCTGAAGCACAGGTCTCGAACTCGACCATCGGGTGTCGGGCCCGGAGATCATCGATCAGTGCGTAGACAGCGTTGGTCTGCTGATGAATCGACGCGCGTCCGTCTGACGAGCCCTGCACAATCGCTCGGTTCATGTCCCACTTCACGTAGGAGATCGGGTACTCGGTGAGCAGCGCGCTGATTCTCCCGAGCAGGTAGGCACGCACCTCCGGCAACGCCACGTTGAGCACGAGTTGGTGGCGACCGAGCACGGGTTCGTAGCGGAGGTCGGCGAGAACCCAGTCGGGATGGGCGCGGTGCAGGTCGGAGTCCGGATTGACCATCTCCGGTTCGAACCACAGCCCGAACTCCATGCCCAGCCCGATGACGTGGTTGACGATCGGCCAGAGCCCGTCAGGCCAGACCGAAGTGTCGACCCACCAGTCGCCCAGGCCTGCGCGATCGTCGCGTCGTCCCTGGAACCAGCCGTCGTCGACGACGAACCGTTCGACGCCGAGTTGGGCCGAGCGATCGGCCAACTCGAGCAGCGTGGGGAGCTCGTGGTGGAAATAGACGGCTTCCCAGATGTTCAGGAGAACCGGTCGTGGTCTGGTCGGAGCGCTCGGATCGTTGCGGAGCTCCCGGTGGAACCGTTGACTCACACCGTTCGATCCGTTGGAGGAGTGGGCAAGGGCGACCCAGGGAGTGGAGTACGTCTCGCCGGGGGCGAGCGACATCTCACCTGGCATGAGGAGCTCCTCGATCTGCAGGCATTGGCGTCCATCGGGTGGCGACTGCATGGACATCGACGCGTTCCCGCTCCACTCGAGATGCGCCGCCCACACTTCACCCGTGCTCTCGGTGAACGAGCGGGTCCCGACGAACGCGATGGGGGGACGATCGTGCGATGTGCGACCGGAGCGGTTCTCGACGAGAAGAGTTCCGGTGGCAAAGGGGGCGCGTTGGGGCAGGAACTCGTTGGTCCAACGACCGGCGAACGTGAGCGTGTCCTCAGCCCGGGCCGGGAGCGGTACGGTGATCCGCAGCGCGTTCAGTTGGTACTCCGTCGGCCCTTCATTGGTGAGTGTGCTTCGGATCCGAACGACGCCGGAGGCCCGCATCTGGACGTCCGTTCGGAGTGCGAGGCCGGCAACCGGATCGGTGCTCGCGAAAGTGAATTCGTTGTCGCCGGGAACGACTGTCACGGGCCCGAAGCGCGGGGCCCAGTCCCGGCCGTCGGGGCGGTGTCCTTCGATGCCAGGCCGACCGAGGTAACCAGCACTGTGTTCGGGCGCGATCGACAAAGGGGCGACCACATCGAGACCGCCGTTCGGGACCGGTGACTCGACCACTCCGGCAATGCCTTCGACCTCATCGCCGACGTCGGCCCCCCAGTGGAGGATCGTCGGTCCACCGGTGGAGGTCTCGATGACGACGCAGGCATCGTCGGAGCGCAGGACAAGGACCGAAGGCATGGACTGGTCGGACGTCGTCGTTTCCACGGCAAGCACGGTAGCGGCCGTTCCCTCGTCTGACGCGTCGATGGCCCCCCGGACGAAGGCGCCGGGGGCATCGAGGCAGAGACACCAGAGAGCAGGGGTGTGTTTCGTTGTTCAGGACGCGAGCAGATCCTCTCGGGCGACGTGATCCACGACCGTGAATCCGGTCCACGAGAACCGCGCCCCGACCCGGGACATGATCGCCGCGACGTCGTCGCTCGACAACTGCGCCTTGGCGTCTCGTACGCGGAAGCGACACGCACGAACGGTGAAGGGATCGAACAGTGAGCCGTAGGTCGTCGGGTAGACGACGGTGCCCCCCACGACGACCCGGGCCAGGTGTACGGGCGAACCGTTCACCAACGTCGCCAGGATTCTGGCGAAGGACGTCGGTTCGATGTCGCTCTCGATCTCGAGATCGAACTCCTGCACCGAACCGTTGCTGGTCATTGGCCCTGTCCCTTCGTGAATCCGGCCTCGCCATCGAATGTGTACAGCCCCTCCGTCTTGATCACATCGTGACCCGCCGCAACGACGCGGTCGAGCAGGGCGACCATGTCTTCGGCGGTGACCGACGCTCCGTCGACCCCGAGGAAGCGGCAGCGCCAGTTGTCGACGAGCAGGGTCTCCGGAATCCCGTCCGGCCACACCTTCTGGCCACGGTTGGAAAGCATGTCGAGCTTGAACGGGCCGACCAGGGGAAGCAGCTCCGCCGCCAGCGCGTCGGGGCTCTGACCGCGGTGATGGAGGAACACGTCGACGCCGACACGGACCTTGGTCTGCGGGGCCTTGCTCGTCACCTTGATCTCCATGATCGGTGACGCGCCGTAGGCGGCCTTCTTGAGCTTGACGGGCTCGTCGCCCATCCGCTCGATCACGGCACTCGCAAACTCCTTGGTCCCGACCTTCTCCGTGCTGACCTTGGAGTCGAAGATGTCATAGGTGTGCTTACCATCTTCCATGGTCTTGAGCCATGCGTTGTGCATCCGCGATGCGGCCTGGCCTTGCCCGATGTGCACCAGCATCTGCACGGCTCCGAGGATGAGCCCGGAAGGGTTCGCCACGTTCTGGCCGGCGCGACGCGGTGCCGACCCGTGGATCGCCTCGAACATCGCGCAATGAGTGCCGATGTTCGCCGAACCGGCCAGGCCGACCGAACCGGCGATCTGCGCGGCGACGTCGGAAAGGATGTCGCCGTAGAGGTTCGGCAGGACGATCACGTCGAAGACCTCGGGGGTGTCGGCCATCTTGGCGGCCCCGATGTCGACGATCCAGTGCTCGTTCTCGATGTCGGGGTACTCCGCCGCAACCTCGTCGAACACCTGGTGGAAGAGACCGTCGGTCATCTTCATGATGTTGTCCTTGGTGAACGCGGTGACCTTCTTGCGGCCGTAGGCACGGGCGTACTCGAAGGCGTAGCGGCTGATGCGCTCGCAGCCCGGGCGCGTGATCAGCTTGAGGCACTGGAAGACCTCGTCGGTCTGACGGTGCTCGATGCCGGCATAGAGGTCTTCCTCGTTCTCCCGCACGATCACCACGTCCATCACCGGGTGCTTCGTCCGGACGAACGGTGCATACGAAGGGCATGGCCGCACGTTGGCGTAGAGGCCGAGGGTCTTACGCACCGTGACGTTGAGGCTCTTGAAGCCGCCGCCCTGCGGGGTGGTGATCGGTGCCTTCAGAAACACCTTCGTCCGTCGCAGTGAGTCGATCGACTCGGTGGTGATTCCCGCTGAGCTGGCTCCGCTGGCGTAGACCGCCTCGCCGATGGCGATCTCCTCGATGGCGATGTCGGCGCCCGCTGCATCGAGGATGCGAAGCGTCGCATCCATGATCTCGGGGCCGATGCCGTCGCCGTAGGCGACGGTGATGGGGGTGCTCATGACTGCTCCATATCCGTGGGCTGAACTTTGATACCGGTAATCTAATACCGGAATCTAACTTCCGTCAAGCCCTTTGGCTCCGACCACTTCAACGCGCGCATCGACGCCGCGCCAACGTTGAGAGGTAGGGTCACGGCGGTGGATGACTCCTTGATCACTGGCACTGTGGTGATCCAAGCTCGTCCTGGACCAGTTCGCCTCGTTCCGGCTCGAACGGCTGTCGTCGTCGTGGATATGCAGAACGACTTCGGTTCGGTCGGTGGGATGTTCGAACAAGCCGGGATCGACATCTCCGCCATCCGCGCCACGATCCCGCGCTCGGCCGCCCTTCTGGCTGCATCGCGGCGCGCGGGCCTGAAGATCGTGTTCTTGAAGATGGCGTTCCGAGCAGACATGTCTGATGCCGGAGCGACCGACTCGCCGAACTGGGTGAAACACCGCCCCTTCAATCCCGGGGCCGACGTGATCGCGCCCAGCGGCGTGCCTAGCCGGGTCCTCGTTCGCGACACGTGGA
Source organism: Acidimicrobiia bacterium (assembly GCA_031418775.1). Classification (GTDB taxonomy): domain Bacteria; phylum Actinomycetota; class Acidimicrobiia; order Acidimicrobiales; family JANYDT01; genus JANLQX01. Next base: position 60,852 of record JANOJN010000215.1, on the reverse strand, counting down.
ACACCGACATCATCGACGAACTCCGACCGACTTCAGGTGACGTCGTGGTCTACAAGCATCGGTTCAGCGGGTTCTTCGGCACCGACCTCGAGGCGATCCTGCGCGAGGCAGGGATCGAGACGTTGTTGTTTGTCGGGGCGACGACGAGCGTCTGCGTCGAGTCGACGTTTCGTGATGCGATGTTCAGAGACTTCCATTGCCTCGTTGTCGAGGATTGTGTAGCCGAGCCCATCGGCTCCGACCTGCCGCGCGGGAATCATGAGGCGTCGCTTCTCGTCCTCCAGGTGCTCTTCGGGTCGGTGACGGATTCACAGAGCGTCGCCTCGGCACTGTCTCCGGCGTAGGTGATCGTGTTCAGGTGATCGCGACGATGGTGGCCGCAGCGGCCGTTGCGTTCGAGACTTCGTCGATCAGAATGAGGTAGCCGGTCGACCGGTTGTGTCGGGCCGTGTCGGCGACGATGGCCTCGTCGAGGCGAAGGGTGAGGCGGCCGAGGTCATTGAGGGCAAGCGCCTGGGTCGGCGTCGGCTGCAGCGTCGTCGGGTCGAGCCGAAAGTCGACCGAGCTGATGGTCGCGCCGACGTGACGGGTGAGGTGCTTCACGATCATGTGTCGGCCCTCGACGGCAGGCTCGTCGGTCATCCAGCAGACGTCGACGTCGATTTCCCTGCCGACCACCGGGGAGAGGGTTGCACTGCCGACGATGAGCACGTCGCCCCTGCCGACATCGACGTGGTCCCGAAGTTCGATGGCGATGGCGTCACCAGGCGACGCGTGGTCCGCGGCGACACCAGATACCGTAAGCGTGCGTATGGTGCTGCGCAACCCGGCAGGTAGTGCGACGACCTCGTCACCGACCTTGATCGGCCCTCCAGTGAGCCGACCGGCATAGCCCCGATAGTCGTTTCCGGCACGAATCGTCCACTGCACGGCGAGCCTCGCCCCGACGTGCACGGCCGACTCGTCGATCTCGATCGATTCCAGCAGGTCGAGGATCGTTGCCCCGGCGAACCACGGTGCGTTCGCCGACCGGTCGACGACGTTGTCTCCCTGGAGCGCAGAAACCGGAACCGGGTGGAGGGTGACATCGGCGTGAAGGTCGCGAAGGATGGCTTCGACCTCGTCCACGACGGCGGTGTACGCACGTTCGCTCCATGCGACGAGGTCCATCTTGTTCACGGCGAGCACGATGTGGCGGACGCCGAGCAGTGCGGCGATGCCGAGGTGGCGCCGAGTCTGCTCGACCACGCCATGGCGGGCGTCGACGAGCACCAGCGACACATCGGAGACCGACGCTCCCGTGACCATGTTGCGCGTGTACTGCGCGTGCCCGGGCGTGTCGGCGAGAACGAAGCTCCGCCTGGGCGTGGCGAAGTAGCGGTAGGCGACATCGATGGTAATGCCCTGTTCCCGTTCCGCTCGTAGGCCGTCGGTCAACAACGCGAGGTTGACTTCTTGGTCCCCGTAGCGGCGGCTCGCCTTGATGACCGCATCGAGTTGGTCCTCGAAGATCGTCTTGGTGTCGTGCAACAGGCGGCCGATGAGCGTCGACTTCCCGTCGTCGACCGATCCGGCGGTGGCGATCCGAAGCTGGCGTGTGGTGCTGCGGGTGGTGGACATCAGAAGTAGCCCTCTCGTTTGCGGTCTTCCATGGCGGCATCGGAGATGCCGTCGTCGGCGCGCGTGGCGCCGCGTTCGGTGATTCGCGCCGCAGCCGTTTCCGCGATCACATCGTCGACGGTGGACGCGTGCGAGCGGACTGCTCCCGTGCAGCTCTGGTCGCCGACCGTGCGGTACCGGACGGTCTCCTCGAACGCCGACTCGTGGGCTTCCAGGACTACCGGGCCGCCAACGGCAAGGAGCATCTTGGATCGTTCGACGACGACTCGGCGGTGAGAGAAATAGATGTTCGGGAGGGGAATGCCCTCCAAGCCGATGTACGACCAGATGTCGAGCTCGGTCCAGTTGCTGAGCGGAAAGGCGCGGAGATGCTCGCCGGGCCGTATGCGCGCGTTGAGCATGTTCCATGGCTCGGGGCGTTGCTGGCGGGGCTCCCAGCGTCCGCGGGTGTCCCGGAACGAAAGCATTCGCTCCTTGGCGCGAGCCTTGTCCTCGTCGCGGCGTCCTCCGCCGAACGCGGCGTCGAAGCCATGCTCGGCGATGGCGTCGAGGAGGGTGACGGACTGGAGGCGATTACGGCTGCCGGTGGGACCCGGGTCGCTGACCCGACCGCGCCGGATCGATTCCTCGACGCTGGCGACGAGCAGTTCGAGGCGGTGCCGAGCGACGAACTCGTCGCGGTACGAGAGCACCTCGTCGAAGTTGTGGCCGGTGTCGACGTGCATCACGGGAAACGGAAGTCGACCGGGACTGAACGCCTTCAGGGCGAGGTGCAGCAACACTGCCGAGTCCTTGCCGCCCGAGAAGAGCAGCACCGGTGCCCGGGTTTCCGCGGCCACCTCACGGATGATGGTGATCGCTTCGGCCTCCAACTCGGCCAGCACTCGGCTGCCATCCGACCTGATCGAACCCGATGTCGCGACCGCACTCATGCGTGTAACCCGCTGTGCTTGCCGGTGGTGGCTCGCATCGCGACCGAACTCATGCGTGCAACCCGCACTCGGTCTTGTCCTGCCCCGACCACCGGCCCGCCCGCTTGTCCTCGCCGGGCGCCACCGGACGAGTGCAGGGCCAGCAACCGATGGAGGGAAATCCCCTTTCCGAGAGGGGATTTGCCGGCAGATCGTGCAGTTGTGCGTAGAGGGCCATGTTGTCGTCGGACAGCGTCGCCAACGCATTGATCTTCACCACACCACGCGCCTCGTCCCAACTGATGATCGGCGCGTTCGCCCGGGTCGGGCCGTCGGCGCGGCGCACGCCGGTGACCCATGCCGTCTTGGTGGAGAGGATCCGCCGGAGCGGCTCGACCTTGCGGGCGTTGCAGCATGCCGCCGTGTCGGTCTGCCAAAGGTTGTCGGGCACCACGGTCGGAAGGGGATGCTCCACTCGCAAACGGAGACCCAGCCGACGGGAAAGTTCGTTCGCATACCAATGCGTCTCCGCGAAGAGGTACTGCGTGTCGATCATCACCACCTCGGCGTCGGGCGCCGCGGTGGCCATCAGGTGGGCAAGTACCGGGTCTTCGAAGCTCACCGTGGCCACGAGGCCGGCGCCGTAGCGTTCGGCCGCCCAACGAATGACGTCTTTCGGATGGCTCGATTCGAACGACTGCGAAATGTCCTCGAGCTCGGCTGTTGTAAGGGTGGCAGTGGCAGTCATGGTTCTCCGGTGGTTCGGGTGCGGTTGGGTGGACGACACGGGTCAGATGAGCCCGGCGAGGCGGAGCCCGCTGGCGCCGAGCACGAGGGCGAGAATGGGGCGAAGCACGAGATCGGGTACCCGATGCGCGAGACGCGCCCCTATCCACGCTCCTGGCAGGGCGCCGAAGAGCACCGGGACGATCAGTGAGATGCGGGCGTCGCCGAAGATCACGTGGCCGAGCGCAGCAGAAGCGACCAGCGGCACCGCCTGCATCAGATCGGTGCCGACGAGTGTCGAACCGGCGAGCTTCGGGTAGCACCACGAAAGCAGCACGAGCATGAGCGACCCTGACCCCACGGAAGTGAGACCGACGAGAAACCCACCGGCCGCGCCGATCGCAATCGTCGGCCCGATACGCAGCGTTGGTGTGGTGAACCCGTCAACCGTGATTCGGGCGCTGCGGACCATGCGGACGACCATGAGCGTCGCGGCGAGGAAAAGCACCGCTCCGATGATGGGCTCAACCCGGGTTTCGCTGTTCTTCCCGACGAAGCGATTGATGGCAACCGACCCGGCGAACGCAGCCGGCACGGACCCCGCCGACAGCCACCCGACGATGTCGCGCCGGACGCTCCCCTTGCGGCTGTGGGTCAGTGCTCCCACCGGCTTCATGAACAGCGAAACGACGAGGTCGCTCGAGACCGCCACCCGGGCGGGGAGGCCGAGGCCGAGCACGAGCAGCGGGGTGAGAAGGGCTCCACCCCCCATGCCGGTCATGCCGACCAGAACCCCGACACAGAGTCCACCGGCAGCAATGGCGGGAGTACTGGCGACGGCGAGCACGAAGGACACGGGCTCACTATAACCCGACTATTCCTATCGTCAAATAGGGATTGGCGGATGAGATATCAGGACTTCAGGATCGGTTGGACTCAGAGACCGTGGAGGTGGGCGGCGTCGTTGTAGCGGGCCAGCCGCCATCGATGAACGTCCTCGACCATGGTCGCAACGCCATCAGGATCCAGGACGTCGTGCGATCCGGTGGTCGGCGGCACGTACGGCCGGAAGGAACGCAGTTCCCACTCGGTGATCGACGCGTTGGTCGTCTCGAAATCGATCGGTGCCCGAGTGAAGGGATCGAGACCGAAGAAGTGGAACAGGCTGGCATCGACGACGCCACCATGCGCCACCAGGGCGATCGACCTACCCGGGTGGGCCGCGGCCAACCGGTCGAGCGTCCGGGACACCCGAGCGGCGAAGTGCACCCACGTCTCACCTCCCGGTGCGAATGGCACCGACGGGTCCCACCCCTCCACTGCTCCGTAGAACGCGAAGTACTGATCCCACGTCATTCCCTCGGCCTCGCCGGGACGGACTTCTTCAATGTCGGCATCGAAGAGGTCCACGCTGCGGCCGATGGCCGACGCGATGATCTCCGCCGTTTCGCGTGCTCTGCGTATCGGTGAGGACACGATGACGTCCGGGGCAAAGTGTTCTGTACGCAAACGATTCGCAAGCCGTTCGATCTGCCGCCGACCAAGGTCGGACAAGCCTCGGCACTGGGCGACTCCTTCGACCCGCCGTTCGACGTTGCACAGACCCTGGCCGTGGCGGATCAAGGTGAGCCGGGTTATCCCGGGGGTGCCGGTCAAGGTCGCAAACGAACGGTGGGAGCGATCGGGGTTGTCAGCGCGCTGATGATTCGTGGGACCTTGCCACTGCTTCCAGTGTCGTCGTGACGGCCTTGACGATTCCGGTCACGTCGAGCCCGAGCTCGGAGAGGATCAGGTTCGGCTTGCCGTGGGCGAGGAACCGGCGCGGCGTCCCGAGGACGACGACCGGTCCGACCGGCAGCGTGTTGGCGAGTCGGTGCGTCGTGATTGCCGCCGAGATCATCGAACCGATGCCGCCTTCGGCCATACCGTCCTCGACGGAGACGACGACATCGAACCCGGCGCCGTCGGCGATCATCTCCGGATCGAGCGGTACGACGACCCGGGGATCCCACACGGTCACTTCGACACCGTGCTCGGCTCGTAACAGCGAAGCCGCTCCTTCCGCCGCTTCGAGAAGGCGGCCGACGCCGATGATGCACACCTTGGCCGTCGAACCGCCGTCGACAGCGCGTCGTGCCTCCAGTCCCCGGCCGACCTGATCCGCGGGGACTTGGCGGGCAACACCACGGGCGAAGCGAACGCACGTCGGACCGTCAGTGATGTTGATCGCCGTCCTCAACTGCACCGCGAGCTCCTGAGCCGACGACGGCGCGAACAGGGTGAGCCCGGGGATCTTGGAACACAGCACCATGTCGAGCACGCCGTGGTGCGAGGCGCCGTCCTCACCGGTGATCCCCGCGCGATCGAGGACGAAGGTGACAGGCAGACGGTGAAGACCGACATCGAGGTTGGCCTGGTCGAACGCCCGCGAGAAGAACGTGGAGTACAGGGCGACCACGGGCTTCAGGCCACCGAGCGCCATCCCGGCTGCGAGGGTCACCGCGTGCTGCTCGGCGATGCCGACGTCGTGGAACCGCTCGGGGAACTCCGCTTGGAACGGTAGGAGTCCCGTCGGTCCGGGCATCGCCGCCGTGATCGCGTGCAGATCGCGTCGGGTCCGGCTGATCTCCAACAATGCGTTGGTGAACTCGTTGGTCCACGAGCTCGGCGAGGCCTTGGCCTTGCCGGTCTTCGAGTCGAAACCGGCGGGCACGTCGTGGAGGTTCTTTTCCTCGTCGTCCTCGGCGAAGCGGTACCCCTTGCCCTTCTGGGTGAGACAGTGCACAACGATGGGACCGTCGAACTCGGCAGCGTCGCGGAGCACCGACTCGAGCATCGGCATGTCGTGACCGTCGATCGGGCCGACGTAGCGCACTCCGAGGTTTTCGAAGAAGGCCAGCGGCTCGTCGATCACCTCGCGGAGGGCGGACTTGACCCCCTTCACCGTGCGTCGGCTGATCTGCCCGACGAGGGGGAGGTTCTCGATGATCTTCTCCGACTTCTTCTTGCCGCGGGCGTAGCTCGGCTTGGTGCGGATGCGGGTGACGGTTCGCGTCAACCCGGAGATCGTCGGTGCATACGAACGTCCGTTGTCGTTCAAGACGATCAGCACCCGGGCGTTGGAATGCCCGAGGTTGTTCAGCGCCTCATAGGCCATGCCGCCGGTCATGGAGCCGTCGCCGATGACGGCGACGACGCGACGGTCTTTCACGCCCTGCGCCTTGAGCGCCTCGGCCATGCCGTGGGCATAGGAGAGGACCGTCGAAGCGTGCGAGTTCTCGATCCAGTCGTGCTCACTCTCCGCCCGGTTGGGGTAGCCCGACATGCCTCCGGGTTGACGGAGGGCGGCGAACTCGTTCTTGCGGCCCGTGACGAGCTTGTGGACGTAGGCCTGATGCCCGGTGTCCCACAGAAGCAGATCCTTCGGTGAGTCGAACACCCGATGGAGGGCAAAGGTGAGCTCGACGACCCCCAGGTTGGACCCGAGATGCCCGCTGTTCTCGCTGACCGCGGCGACGATGAAGTCGCGGACCTCCCCCGCCAACTCCTCGAGCTGGGGATACGTGAACCGGCGAAGGTCCTGGGGGGCGGAAACGGCGTCGAGAAGCACTAATGCCAACGCTACCCCCGTGGTCACCGGTTTCCGTCGTCAGGAGAGGCCGAAAGCAGTGACGCCCGTCATGGGCCCGTGAGATCGATCCCGGTCAGCCGAAACGACGGGGCCGAACCAGCTTGAAGCCCATAGCGAGCTTTCGCGAGGTCGTGACCCGCACACGGGAGGTGAAGACGTCGTAGTCGGCTTCCTCGATCTTGTCGAGGATGCCGCTGTAGAGGTCGCGGGCGGCCTGGATGCAGCGTTGCGAGTTCGGAGGCAGCATCGCCGTCCCGAGATCGGCGCTGGCATAGAGCTCGCGGCAGCGGGCGATCTCGTAGCGCATCAGGTCTTTCCAGGCCGCGTCGGCAACGCGCCGGGTCGGATCCGCGCCGAACTTCGCTAGGTCCTCCTGAGGGATGTAAACGCGCTCGCGGTCGAGATCCTCGGCCACGTCGCGCAGGAAGTTCGTGAGCTGAAACGCATCGCCGAGATCTCGTGCATGGGGAGTAGCCGCCGCCAGGTCGCGGGGTTCGAGGATCGGCAGCATCATTTCGCCGATCACGGCGGCGGAGCCGTCCATGTAGTGCTGGAGGTCGGCATACGTGGCATACGTCTGCACCGTGAGGTCCATGGTCATCGAACGCAAGAAGCGGCGGAAGCACTCGACGTCGATGTCGAACGCCTGCACGGTGTGCACCACTGCTTTGAGAACCGGGTGCGCGGAACGCCCTGTCTCCAGGTCGGCGAGAAACCGGTTCCCGAAAGCCGCCAGGGCATTGGCGCGGTCGTCGGTGGTGGCGTCGGAACCGAGATCGTCGACGATGTCATCGGCGTAGCGGCAGAACCCGTACAACGCATGGACGTGGTGGCGCTTCACCTTGGGGAGGATGTTCGTCGACCAGTAGTACGTCGTGCCGCTCCGCTTGTTCAGGAGCCGGCAGATCTCGTAGCTCTCATCGAGGGTGACCCAGTCCGACACCTTGATCGGCAGCGCCGGCTCCGCCCCCGCAGCGTTCAGGGACGCGCCACGGGAGTGTGCGGTCCAGGGGATTTTGGGGAGCTTCATCGCCGACAGTCTGCCTCCCCGATCCGCGATTCGCGTTCAGGTCAGTTCGGCCACGCGCTCGGCGGCGAGGCGGCCCGACAGCAGCACCATCGGCACGCCGACACCGGGAACCGTCGACGAACCGACGAAGACCAGGCCCGGAACACGCTTGTCGGTGTTCTTGGCCCGGAACGGTCCCGTCTGGAAGAACCGGTGGGAGAGAGCGAACGGCGTGCCCATGGCCATGCCCTGTCGCTCCCAGTCTGTTGGATCGTAGGCATGGCTCACCTCGATGTCGTCCGCCGCTGCCGGGTAGCCGAGGTCGACCACCCGTTGCTGCAGATCGGCGGTGATCCGCTCGCGCTCGATGTCCCAGTTGATCCTCCCGCCGAGGTTCGGGATCGGTTCGAGGACGTAGAGGATGTGGCGACCGTCGGGGGCCAGCGACGCGTCGCCGTGAGTCGGAACGGTGACGAGCAGCGACGGATCGGGCATGCGGGTTCCGTCCTCGAGCAGCGCGTCGAAGGCTTGCTTCCACTGACCGCCGAAGTGGATGTTGTGATGCTCGGTGCCCGTCGGCAGATCACCCTTGACCCCGGCCAGCCAGAGCAGGCAGGACGGGGAGTAATGCCCTTTGCGCAGCACCCGGGGCACCTCGAGCTCGGGCAGCATCGACGAATACGCAACGGGAGTATCGGCGTTGACGACGACGACATCGGCCGGGATCACCGAGCCATCGGTGAGCCGAACTCCTCGAACCGCCCCGTTGCCTCCGGCGGCGCGTAACACCCGTTCGACCTCGGCGCCGTAGCGGAACGACACTCCGCCCTTCTCCGCCGCTTCCGCCAATCCGCTCGCAATCGCATGCATGCCTCCCTCGGGGAAGTACACACCGGCAACCGAGTCCATGTAGGTGATCACGGCATAGGCACCGAGCGCTTGATACGGAGATAAGCCCGCATACATTGCCTGGAAGGAGAAGATCTTCTGCAGCCGGGGGTCCTTCAGATACTTCGCCACCAGGCCGTGGAGCTTCGCGAATCCGCCCAACTTCAGCAGCTTCAGGCCCGGAGTGATCGGTCGCGCAAGGTCGAGGACGGAGTTGAAGTTGCGGTCGATGAAGTTCGGCGTCTCGACCTCGTAGAGCTCCGTCAGCCAGTCGACCATCCTGTGAAATCCCTCGGCGTCCTTCGGCCCGGAGAAACGGCGGATCTCCTCGGCCATCGCTTCTCGGCCATGCCACACCCGCACCTCGCCACCGCCTTCCGTCGGCGAGAACGTGGCGCGGTAGGACGGGTTGACGGGTCGGATGGTGACGTGGTCCTCCATCGCTGCGCCCGCTGCGGCGAAGACGTCGGAGAGGATCCCCGTCATGGTGAGGACACAGGGGCCGTTGTCGATCCGGTAACCACCGTCCTCGATGAGCCCGGCCCGGCCACCGGGAATCAGTCCGCGCTCGAGAACGGTCACCTCGTGGCCCTGCCCGATCAGATTGCAGGCCGCCGACAGCCCGCCGAGACCGGCACCGACCACAACCACACGCTTGCCCATCTCTCCAGTCTTGCCCCGGTACGTCGTTACGTGCGCCGCCGACGCGGGAAACGTCAAGTTCGTGTGCCGAGAAGTCGATCCTCCAGCGTGAACTCACGCCGGACTTCTACTGTTCACCGTGTTCTTACCTTGCTCTTGTCGTCCGTTCGTACGGTCGACATCGTGACAGGGCACAGCGGACGCCGGACGACCAGCCTGCGCCCGGGTGATTTCACGCGTCGCTCTGGCGACTCCACGCGTCGTCCGTCCGACGAGGACTGGAGATCTGCTCCCAGCACAACTGCATCGCACCTCGACCAACTCGACGGTCTTCGCGGCGTTGCCTGCCTGGTGATCGTCACGTCCCACCTGTTAGCGGCGTGGCTCCCTTCCCTTGCGTTCGGACAGGCCGACCATCGCGTCCCGTACCTTGCCGTGTTCGCCCACACACCGCTTGCCTTCCTCTGGGCCGGTGATCTCTGCGTGACGCTGTTCTTCGTGCATTCCGGCTACGCGCTTTCGAACCGATTCCTGGCGACAGGCAATACCGCGGATCTGAGGCGCCAGGCGGTCAAGCGAGCGGTGCGGCTCGGTGTTCCGGTGGCCGCTGCCGTTGTCGCAACGGGCTTGCTCGTAAACGTCGGAGCGATGCACAACGTCCGGGCGGCCGGGATCTCGTCGAGCCCGTGGCTGGCGAGCTTCTACGCGTCGGGACCGAGACCCGGACTGCTGTGGTCGGCGTTCGGTGGCTCGCTGTTCGCCGGGTCGAGTTGGTGGATCGGCTCACTGTGGTCGATCAGTGTCCAGTTCTTCGGTTCGCTCTTCGTCTTCGCCTTGATCTCCGTCTTCGGTCACGACCGCCGGCGCAACCTCGTGTTCGCCGCCATCATCGGTTGGGCCCTTGTTGCCGGCTCCCCACGATTCGGCGTCCACCTTGCCGCGTTCACGATCGGGGTGTGGTTCTGCGCAGCACGGTCAGCACCGGCGACTGCCGACAGCAAATCGGCGAACGGATCGCGAACGATCAAGGCAGTCGTCGTCGGTGTTGTGACGATCGTGGCGGTGTAGTTCGGGTCGTGGCCGGACGAGCAGGACGTCGGTCCGTGGTACTCGTTCTTTGGGTCCCGGGCCACGTTCATGGACAGCTATCTGCGTCCCCGGGCGATGGCCCACACGCTCGCCGCGTTCGCCGTGTTCTGGCTTGTCCTCAACGTTCCGGCGGTCGGTCGCGTGCTGCGTCGGCGAGTGCCGCGGCGCCTCGGGGCACTGAGCTTCTCCATCTACCTCGTGCATTGGCCGATCCTGATGTCAGCCGGTGCGTGGGGGTTTGCCACGGTCGCGTCCCGCTACCAGTCGCTGTACCTGGGCGCCGCCGTGGGCAGTGGAATCACGCTTGCCCTCACCCTGGCCGTCGCCGCCGCGTTCGCGCGCCATGTCGATCAGCCGAGCGCGGGCCTTGCCAAGCGTCTTGCCGACGCGTGGTCGACGCCACCTGTCGCGTTCGCGGGTGCCGGCTCAGCGATCGCGGTCGGTGACGTAGAACGCCAAGGAAATCAGCGACTCCACGGCGAGCGGGGTCAACCCGCTCGCCCGGATGGCCGTGATCGCCTCGTCGCGAAGCTCGCCGATCTGCGCCTCTACGACCGCGGCCGCGCCGGTGTCGACGAGGATCTCCTGAATGGCCGCGATCTCGTCGGGGCGAAGGTCGGTGTGGCCGATGCGGTCGAGCAAGTTCCGCTGCGCAGGCGTGGCCGCGGAGAGTGCACGGGCGACCAAGGCGGTGGGCTTTCCTTCCCGCAGGTCATCACCGACGGGTTTGCCGGTCACGCTCTCGTCGCCCAGCGCACCGAGGAGATCGTCCTTCAGTTGGAAAGCCTCGCCGAGCGGTAGCCCGTAGGCCGACAGCGCCGCGTCGAAGTGTTCGTGCTGGCCGGCGAGCGCGGCACCGAGGTGGAGGGGCCGCTCAATGGTGTACTTGCCCGACTTGTAGGTGCAGATCCGCTTCGCTGACTCCACGCTCGGCCCTCCCCGGACGGTGCCGAGCAGGTCGAGGTACTGCCCGATGTTCACCTCGATGCGAAGCTCCGTAAAGATCGCCTGTGCGGCGCGCGGGAGATCGTTCATGAGGAGATCGGCGTACACGAACGCGAGGTCGCCGACCAGGATCGCGACTCCTTCGCCGAAGCGGCGGCCCTCGGCCCGCCAGCCGTTTCTCTGGTGGGCGTCGATGAACTGGACGTGGACGGCATCCATCCCGCGCCGGCGTAGCGATGCGTCCATGACGTCGTCGTGCACCAGCGCAAAGGTGTGCAGCAACTCCAGCCCCGCTCCGGTGTCGACGACGTTGTGGTCGAAGGGGTCGCCGCCGGCGCCGACGAATGCCCAATGGCAGAACGCGGGGCGAAGGCGCTTGCCTCCGGCGAGCACGAGGTCGCGCAAGGACGAAAGCGGGGCGGCGAGGTCTGCGTCGACCGCGGACCACCGGATCAGCTCGCTGTCGAGGAGTTCCCTGATGCGGACGTCGACGCGTGCGGCGATCTCGGCGAGTGTGGTTGGGGCGGAGGACACGACACGATCGAAGTTAGTGCTGAATGCAACAAATCGGTCACGGGCGCCCAGTCGACTCGTCGGTGCCCGGGTCCGCGAACAAGACCGACAAGTGCGGCGCCGGGAAGAATTCTCGGTCAAGTCCATCGCCAAGTCCGACGGGTGGACGTCCGGTGGTGGACAATGAAGGTATGTCCGACGTGGCGCTCGACTCCATCGAATGGGAAACACTGGGAAAGGCCATTCGCGAGAGGCGATTGGCCCGTGACCTCACGCTGGTGGAACTCGCCGCGGAGGTCGATCTGTCGCAGCCGTTTCTCTCCCAGGTCGAGAACGGTCGGGCGAGGCCCTCGATGATGTCGCTCTACCGGATCGCTCACTCCCTCGGCACCACGCCGCAGGCATTCTTCGGCGGTCCGATCGGGACGACCACGGAACCGACCCTGACTCGCGCTGGGGAGGAGACGGTAGTGGAGGTGACGGGCACCGCGTCGGAATCGGTCTGTCACCTGATGCTTGCCGGCACCGCGCCGTTCCACGTTCTGCAATTCGAAGGGCTGCCGTTGGAGTTCCTCGACTACTGGGAACATGAGGGCTTCGAGGCCCTCTACGTGATCGAAGGAACGATCGAAGTCGACCTCGATGGCTCGGTTTCGACCCTCGGCCCCGGCGACTTCCTGTCCTACCCGTCACGGCTCCCGCATCGGCTGCGCAGCGTTTCGAAGCGCAAAGCGCGTGTGCTGCTCGTCGAGACCAAGGTCGAATCCCTCCAGGATCGCGGTCCGGCCAGCCACGCACCCAAGCCGCTGCTTCGCTCCCGCAGCCGTCGCCGCCTCAAGCCGAACCTTCCCGGCAGCGCGCTTGGCGCCGTCGACTGAGCGCCCGTCAGTCCTGCTGCGACGGGCGGATACGCAGTTCGATCCGACCGTTGTGCTCTCTCGCCTCGTGGACGGCGAGGTCGACCTTCACGGGTCGGCCGACGGCCTTTCCGGTTGGGATGTCGAAGCGTCCATTGTGCTTCGGGCACTCGATGACCCCGTCGGCAACGTGGCCTTCGCAGAGGCGAAACGCTCCGTGCGTGCAGAGCCCATCGGTGGCATGGACGGTTCCGTCTGCGACGCGATAGATCGCGTACGTACGATCGCCGCAGTCGAACCCGAGCACGTCGTCGACGGCAAGCGCAGCTGCCGGGCCGACCTCGATCCAGCTGTCGTTTGCTTCCGGATCCCGGGCGCCGGCGATGTGCGGCCTCTCGTCGATCGCGGGGTCGGGGGGTGTCGCCGAGGCGCTTGGAGTGGGAAGCAGAGGCTTGCGATCGATGAAGAACGTCGGGTCCTTTGCCTGACCGCGAGCAGCGCGGAGGATCTCGCCGTACGTCGTCCGAAAGCCCGGGTACACCGGCGGGAAGTCGGCCTTCACCGCTTCATGGAGGGCCGGCAGAGCGTGGAACGGCACGGTTGGGAACATGTGGTGTTCGATGTGGTAGTTCATGTTCCAGTAGAGATACCGGTGGAGACGGTTCATCCGCACGGTCCGGCTGTTCAGGCGGTGATCGAGCGTGTCCTCGGCGAGGCCAGCATGCTGGGTGACCCCGTAGGCCACCATGAGCCACTTCCCGTAGAAGCTCGGACCGATCACGAAGAGCAGGGGTTCCACGTTCCAGGTCGCGATGGCGGCTGCGACGGTAAGTGCCCAGATAAATACGTACACACGCGCTGTCAGGATCGCTTTCGGTCGTTCCGACTCCGGGACGTACTCGAGTTCGGCCGCGGTGAATCGGCCGACGACGTTTGACAGTATCTTGCGCGTCTCTCCGGGATTCGACGAGAGCCCGAGGCACTCCTTCAGCGGACCCCGGAGCCTCATCGGACGGGGGTTGGCGATCTCGGGGTCGCGTCCGACGATGATGGTGTCGCTGTGGTGGCGGACGTGACTCCACCGCCAGGACACTGCCTCGCGCCAGACCATGAAAGAGGCGAGGTAGTACACGGCGTCGTTCATCCATGCCGACTTGAACGCTGTGCGGTGGCCACACTCGTGCCATCGGGAGTCGCTCACCGAACCGTAGAGCGTTCCATAGACGAAGAACGCCGGGATCATCCACCATGACCCGAACGTGCGGTGGGCGAGGTAACCGGACCCAGCGAGCAGGGCGAACCACAGGAGGGTGTCGCGCACTGCGGGCCCATCGCGGCGGACCATGAACGCACGCATCTCTTCACGAGGGACGGGGGTCGTGTACCACTGCGCGTCGGCAAGGCCGCGGTCGATGGCTCGATCGCGCTCGGGCCCCACCAGCGAGTAGTCGCGCCCGGTCGTGGTCCCTGCCGCGATATTCATGTGACTAATACTGCCACTTCGTTGCGGGAGGGTCCAGGGTGCTTCCCTCCATTGAACTGATCAATATCTCCGGCTACCGTTCGTTGCGTGAGCACGATTTCCTCTGCTGATCAGGCGTCGTTCGAGCGGGACGGATTCGTCGTCAAGCGGGGGTTCTTCACGACGGCCGAGATGGCGGCGTTGCTCCACGCCTTCTCCGTCGATGAAGCGATTCACAAGCGCGCGTACGGAGTGGACGACGGACAGGGGGGCGCCACCGAGATCGCGCTCTGGAACCAGCCGGGCGAGGATTGCTTCGGAGCTGTCGCCCGGGGCGAGCGACTGGTCCGCGCCGCCGAGATCCTGCTTGGCGGGGAGGTGTACCACTACCACTCGAAGATCACCATGAAGCGACCAGGATCGGGTGGTACCTGGGTCTGGCACCAGGACTACGGGTATTGGTACTCGAACGGCTGTCTCCGTCCCGACATGCTCACGGTGGCTATCCCCCTCACCCCGAACAACGAGGCGAACGGCTGCCTCAACGTGCTCGCCGGTTCGCATCTGATGGGTCGGATCGATCACGGTTTCGTCGGCAAGCAGACGGGCGCTGATCCGTCGCGCGTGGCGGCCGCCGAACAACACCTCGAACGGGTGGCCTTCGAAGCCCAACCCGGTGACGTGATGTTCTTCCACTCGAACACGCTGCACACTTCGGCGCCGAACCGCTCCGATTCGGACCGCCACCTGCTGCTCGTCGCTTACAACGCCCGAGCGAACGATCCCTATCTCGAGCACCACCACCCGCGCTATCACCCGATCGACGTGCTCGCCGATTCGGAGATCCTGGCTCGCTCCGATCGTCGTGACGGTGAGAAGCGCGTGTTCCTCAACCCGGCCGACGACCGGAGCATCGCCGGCTTCGAAGCGCTCGCCGTGTCATGACCCTGCTCATGCCGAGCATCCAGGGCGTCGTCGTCGCACAAGGGGGCGGTCTGTCGGGTCGCCTCCGCGTCTCGTCACGTAACGATCCGGCCGCTGTGCTCGGGGACCGGCTCGCCACCGACGGCTACCTTTTTCTCCCCGGCTTTCATGATGTCGGGGCCGTTGCCTCGGCGCGTGCCCACATGGTCCTCCGACTCGCCGCGGCCGGCCTGCTCGATCCGGAGCACGATCCCGACGACCTCGTCGCTCGTCCCGACATCGCGTCCACGTGGCTCGACGGGCTCACCGACACTAACCCTGCGCTCCACGAGCTGCTCTATGGCCGCTGAACCCTCGAGTTCTTCGACGCGCTTCTGGGCGAGCCCACCTGTCATTACGACTTCACGTGGTCGCGCGCCGTCAGTGCCGGACAGGGGACGGCCCCGCATTGCGACGTGGTCTTCATGGGCCGTGGCACGCCCGGCGTGATGACGATGTGGACGGCGATGTGCGAGCCGCGCATCTGCTGATGCCCCCGACGTGAGGCAGAACGCGGTCAGCGCCGAAGCGAAAGTGTGATGCCTTTCAGCGCCGGGAAACGGTCGCCCACTTGCCGACCATTCTGTTGTTCAGCCAGCCGAAGAGCATGAACACCGCGACACCCATACCGGCCGAGAGGAACACCGCCGTCAGCAGATTCTCGCCTTCGAGCTTCGCGGCGTAGCGCTTCAGGAGTTGGCCGATGCCCACATCGCCCTGACCGAAGAAGAAGTCGCCGACGATGGCGCCGATCACCGAGAGGCCGGCGGAGATGCGCAGCCCGGCGAAGATTGCCGGCAGGGCAGCCGGGAACTGGATCTTGCGGAGGCGGGTGAGACGACCGGCGCTGTGCAGCGTGAGGAGATCGTGCATGCCCTGATCCGCCGAGGTAAGGCCGAACAACGTGTTGACGACGATCGGGAACAGTGAGATCAGCACCGTCACGAACACACGCGAATTGAATCCGTAGCCGAACCAGAAGCCAATGAGCGGGACGATAGCGAGAATCGGCATCGACTGCAGCACCACCGAGTAGGGGAAGACGGCTCGCTCGAGCAGCTTGGACTGGCTCATGAGCACGGCCATCGCCATGCCGAGCAGTATGGCGATGGAAAGGCCCCAGAACGCCACCTTGCCGCTCGACCACATGCCGCTGAACATCTCTGATCGGGCATCGCCGTTCATGAACCCCTGCTGCCAGACGCGATGCGGAGGCTCGAGGAGGAAACGCCGGTCCTTGTCGAGGATCACGTAGCTCACGAAGTACCAGAAGCCGATGATGATCGCGCCGAGCACGATCGGCGGTAGGACGATAGCGGCGACGCCTTCCCTGCGCTTGATCCCCACCGGAGGTGCGTCGTCCGGCAACACAGGCTTGCCGGAGGATGTCGGCCCGGCGACTGCGTCCGTGGCGGAGTCCGGGCTGATGGTCGTGCTCATACGTGGGCTCCTCGGAGTGCATGGCTGATCTCGCCGGACAGCGCGGCGAATGCGGGGTCGAAGCGAAGCTCGGGATCGCGGGGGTAGGCGAACGGCACGTCGTAGGAGGCAACGATGCGGCCGGGGCGGGCGCTCATGACGAGCACCCTGGTGGAAAGGAACACCGCCTCGCTGATCGAGTGCGTGATGAACAGGCCGGCGAAGCGTTCTTGCGTGAACAGCTTCAGCGTCTCCTCGTTCAGGTATTCGCGGGTGATCTCGTCGACCGCGCCGAACGGCTCGTCGAACATGAGCAGCGGCGGCTTCAGCGTGAGCGTTCGAGCGAGCGACGTGCGCATCTTCATGCCGCCGGAAAGCGACTTCGGGCGGTGGTGCTCGAATCCCTTCAGACCGACCAGCTCGATGGCCCGCTGTGCCTCAGCGGTGCGTTCGGCCTTTCCCACGCCGTGGAGCTCCATCAGGAGTTCGACGTTCCCCCGGACCGTGCGCCACGGCAGCAGCGTGGCGTCTTGGAAGACGTAGCCGATGTTCGAACGGTCCAGAAGGCACTCTCCTCCGGTCTCCATGAGCAGACCCGAGGCGATCTTCAGCAGCGTCGACTTCCCGCAGCCCGATGGTCCCACGACCGTGACGAACTCGCCTTTCGACACATCGAACGACACGTCGGAGATCGCCCGGGTGCCGTCGGGGAACTGCATCGAGATGTTCCGGAACGACAGTGTCGGCGTGTTGGTCGCATACGTTGTCGGCGGTACGCTGAGTCCCATGGTCACTCCCTGGTGAGCGGTTCGGTCGGAGCCATACCGGTCAGCATCAAGTGTGACGGTAGGGCACCAGTGTGTCGAGCGAGTGTTTCGATTGCGTTGCAACTTCGTTGATGCCTCTGGCCGAGTTGATTCGGGGAGCCTGACTCGGCAAGATGACCTCCGACATTGATAACATCAATGTCGTTGGTCACACAACGAGTGCCGGGATGTTCTGACGTGCCGGACACGATGCACCCTCGGTATCTTTGAACCCCACACAGGAGTGAGCATGCGCACCAGAACCACCGTCCTCATCGGCACCGCCGTCGCCGCTGCCGTTGCGCTGTCGCCTCTCGCGGCAACAGCGGCGGCGAAGAAGATCACGAAGAAGGCGGTCTCCGCCTCCTTGAAGGGCATCTGCCCCGACAAGATCGTGATCCAGACCGACTGGTTCCCCGAGTCCGAGCACGGGGCCCTCTACCAGCTGCTCGGTTCCGACTACAAGGTCGACACCGGCAAGAAGATCGTTTCCGGAAGCCTCATCAACTCGAAGGGCGCGAGTACCGGTATCCAGCTCGAGGTTCGCACCGGCGGGCCGGCCATTGGGTTCCAGGGTCCTTCGGCGATCATGGCCACCGACAAGTCGATCACCATGGGCTACAGCTACAACAGCGAGGCGAACAACTGGGCGAAGTCACCCCTGGTGTCGGTCGTTGCACCGCTCGAGAAGAACCCCCAGATCATCATGTGGGACCCGGCGACCTATCCGACGGCGAAAACCATCGACGATCTCGCCAAACTCGGCGTGACCTTCAACCTTTTCAGCAAGGACACACTGTTGTTTTTCATCGCCGACGGCCGCGTCGATGAGAAGTTAGCTGACCCGTCGTATGACGGCGGACCCGCCCGATTCATCGCCGCCAAGGGCAAAATCGCCCAGCAAGGATTCGCCTCGGCCGAGCCGTATTCGTATCAGAACGAATTCAAGGAATGGGGCAAGCCCGTTGCGTTCCAGCTGTTCTTCGACGCCGGCTACCAGGACTACTCCCAGACCCTCGGCGTGCGTCCCGCGGATCTCGCCAAGCTCCGCCCGTGCCTGAAGAAGTTCGTGCCCATGGTGCAGCAGGCCCAGGTCGACTTCATCAAGGCCCCGGACCGGGCGAACGCGATCATCATCGACGCCGTCGCCCAGTACAAGGACTTCTGGAAGTACACGAAGGGCCTCGCCGACTTCTCGGTGAAGACGCAGAAGGAACTCGGCCTCGTCGGCAACGGCCCGGACAAGACCCTCGGCAACTTCGACTTCCCCCGCCTGCAGAAGCACCTCGACCTGATGGTGAAGTCGGGCGGCTTCAAGGGCGTCCCGGCCGGCTTCAACATCAAGGACCAATACACGAACGAGTTCATTGACCCGAAGATCGGTCTGTAGCTCTCGAACCGAGTAGGGCCGGCACATCTGCAGCTCTGCAGGTGCGCCGGCCCTTCTTTTCGTTTCCAACCAATCACCGAGGTGCGCCGTGAACGTTCTCCAGCTTCCCGATTGCTCCGCTGACTTTGTCGTTCCCGCCGATGCGATCGCCGCCTACGGCCGCGATGGGCATGTGCTGCTCCGAGGTGTCGCTTCCGCCGAGGAAGCCGCGGCGTTTCGTCCGGTGATTACGGCAGCGGCGATGCGCTACAACAATGAGCGTCGCCCGATGGCTGAGCGCGACACCTACAGCAAGGCGTTCATCCAGGTGATGAACCTGTGGCGTCACGACCCTGGTGTAGCCCGGTTCACCCTCGCCCGGCGCTTCGCCGGGATTGCGGCAACCCTGTTGGGCGTCGAGCGGGTGCGGATTTACCACGATCAGGCGTTGTTCAAGGAAGCGGGCGGAGGGCACACACCGTGGCATCAAGACTTGGTGTACTGGCCGATCGACGGCACGCGCTGCGTCACGATGTGGATGCCGCTCATCGACATCACCCCCGACATGGGAGCAATGTCGTTCTGCTCGGGCACGAACAACGCGGGCTCGCTCGGCCAAGCCGTCATTTCCGACGATTCCGACGCCCACTTCGCCGCCCTGGTCGCCGAAACGGGCCACCCCGTTTCCACCCCGGTCCCGATGGCCGCCGGCGACACCACCTTCCACGGCGGGTGGACCGTTCACAACGCGTGTGCCAACACCTCCGGCACCCTCCGTGAGGTTATGACGGTCATCTACTTCGCCGACGGGCTCACCGTGCGGGAACCGGAGAACCCGGCACAGCAGCGCGACCTCGACACCTGGCTTCCCGGACTCGTTCCGGGTGCCCTGGCGGCGTCCGAGATCAACCCGTTGGTGTGAGCCCGCCCGACCCGGCCGCCGGCTCGGTCCGCTGACCCTCACCAGCGGGCGAGGCGGTGGGCCTCGATCGCTGTTCGCACACCGGAGGCTCCCATACCCCCGTTCGACGCCGGCTCGGGCCGGTAGCTGGTGTCGCAAAGCGCGGCAGCACAGGCTCCGACGCTCATCGAGAGGGCCCGGAGGTCGTACCCGCCTTCGAGGAACAACACGAGACGACCCGGTTGCGACACGAGGCCCTGTGTTCGCTTGGCGAGGTCGGCGAAGTCACCGGCCGTGAGGGAGAGGTCGGCGAGGGGATCATCTCGATGCGCGTCGAAACCGGCAGAGACGAGGACCCAGGTCGGCGAGAACTCGGCCGCGGCTGGAGCGATCAGGGTGTCGAACGCCGAGAGGAACACGTCGCCGGTCGTTCCCTGGGGAAGCGGGACGTTGATGGTGTTGCCCGACGCGTTCGGTCCGCCGGTCTCGTGCACGGCACCGGTCCCGGGATAGTATGGGTACTGATGAAGTGAGACGAACATCACTCGGTCGTCATCCCAGAACACGTCCTGCGTGCCGTTGCCGTGGTGCACGTCCCAATCGATGATCATGACGCGCTCGCCGTTGGACGTGAGCTGCCGGGCGGTGATGGCCACGTTGTTGAACAGGCAGAAGCCCATACCGGTCTTCGGGCCGGCGTGGTGGCCCGGCGGGCGCGTCACCACGAGACCGGCGTTCGCCCCACCCTGGGCGAGCGATTCGACCGCAAGCAAACCGGCTCCGGCCGAGTGGAGCGCGGTGTGCCACGACCCTTCGACCACGGGCGTGTCCTGATCCAACGGGCCACCGCCTCGGGCGCACAACGCCTCCAGCCGGTTGATGTAGGCAGGATCGTGCACGGCGGCGATCTCCTCGAACGTCGCCGCCCGCGATGCCACGTCGTGGAACGCCTCACCCAATCCGGCGAGCCCCAAACCTTGCAGAGCAGCATTGAGGCGTGGCGAACTCTCCGGATGATCGCCGGTGTCATGGCGGTCATGCACGTGATTGGTGACCACGAGGAGGGGGCTCGGCGAAGCGGTGTTCGTCATCGCCTCCACTATGGCCGCACCAGGACCAGCCGACCAGGGCCGGTGGCCGGGACCATCGGCACTATCCAGCCGTGACCTCTTGCGGCAGACTGCGTTCATGGATCGCGTGGCCGACCCTTCCCGACGGCGCTTGGATTACACCGTGCGTCCGATCAGCCCCGACGATGCGTCGGCGCTCAACGATTTTCACGAGCGCTGCTCGGAGCGCACGCACCGTCTTCGGTTCTTCTCGTCGCAGGCACACCTGCCACCCGCCATGCTCAGCTTCTTCACGAACGTCGACCACGACGAGCGGGAGGCTCTCGTGGCGTTGCTCGACTCACGGATCATCGCTGTCGGCCGCTACGACTTGATGACTGAGGAAGCAACGGACGAACGGGCCGCCGAGGTGGCCTTCGTGGTTGCCGACGATTTCCAGGGAAACGGGATTGCGTCAGACCTGCTCGGCCGTCTCGCCGACCTCGCGCGGAGCCGTTCGATCCCCCGCTTCGTCGCCGAGACGCTCGCCGAGAACATGGCCATGCAGTCGGTCTTCCGCAACAGCCCCTACAACGCCGTGTTCAAGCGCGTCGTCGGTGACCCCTCGGTCATCCGGGTGACCATGACCCTCTAGGGCGCGTGCACGGTTGGCTGTTCACCGGTAAACCGCCGTACCGTCGTCGTCGTGACCGACACCCCCACCACCGTCGCCCGCGCCAATCCCTTCGACCTCACCGGACAGGTGGCACTCATCACCGGCGGCAACTCCGGCATCGGCCTCGGCATGGGGGAGGCCCTCGTCACTGCGGGCGCCGGCGTGGCGATCTGGGGGACGAACGCCGCCAAGAACGCCGCCGCCGTCGAGCGCCTGCGTTCGTTCGGCGGCCGCGCCGAGGCCTGGATATGCGACGTCGGCGAGGAGGCCGAAGTGGAAGCAGCCTTCGCGTCGACCCTCGAGACGTTCGGCCGCGTCGACACCTGTTTCGCCAACTCCGGCGTCGGTGGATCGGCCCCGTCGTTCATCGAGATGACTGCCGACGAATGGCACCGGGTGCTGCGTGTGAATCTCGACGGCGTCTTCTACACACTCCGGGCGGCCGCCCGTCACATGGTGGGGCGAGGCGACGGTGGCGCACTCGTGGTGACCGCGTCACTCGCGGCGATTCAAGGCCAGGCGCGTGGCCAGCACTACGCCGCAACCAAGGGCGGGGTCATCTCGATGATGCGGGCATGCGCCATCGAGTTCGCCCGCCATGGGATCTCCTCGAATGCGATCCTCCCGGGCTGGGTCGAGACCCCGATGACCGAACGGACCTTCGCCTACGACCGGTTCCGCGATGCCGTGATGCCGCGCATGCCCTTTCGCCGGTGGGGGACACCTCAGGACTTCGGCCCGCTCGCGGTGTACCTCGCGTCACCGTCAACCCGCTGGCACACCGGTGAGGTGCACCTGGTGGACGGCGGCTACTCGATCTTCTGAGCCGTCCGGCGCTGGCTGCGTGACGACGAACGTTGTTCAGCGCGCCGGCGTGGACGGTCGCAACCTCGCCCGGACCCGTGACCAGTTGATCCGGTCGAGCCACGTGCCCAGCCGCATGCCGATGGTGAAGACTGCGAAGCCCCCGAGGGCGTCGAGGATGAAGTGGTTCGCCGTCGCCACGATCGCGAGCAGCGTGAGCAGGGGATAGGTGAGCAATAGGAGCTTTCGGGGCCAGGTCGTTGCCCACGGCCAGAACGCCACCGCACACCATGCGGCCCAGCCGAAGTGCAGGCTGGGCATCGCCGCGAACTGATTCGACACTTGGGCCACGGGTCCCGACTTGAAGTGCCAGGGTCCGCCGATCACCTCGAGCGTGTCCACGTAGCCATAGCGATCCGGGAGAAGGCGCGGAGGCATGAGCGGGAAGAACTTGAAACCGAGGAGAGCGAACCACGTCATCAGCGCCAGCCCGTTGCGGATCGACCGATACCGCCACGGGAGCTTGCGGAAGCACCACACCATCGCCGCGATCGTGATGAGGAAGTGGGCGATGCCGTAGTAGCCGTTCAGGAACCGCACCAGTGGGCGAGAGCGCAAGAAGAAGTCCTGGATCGATTCCTCGTGGTAAAGCCCCATCCAGCGCTCGGCCTGGATGACCCGCTTGGCGTTGGTGAACGCCTGTGCCTTCGCGTCGAGGTTCGCCCCCTGGCTGTTTCGAACGAACCAGTAGGCCCCGTAGAGCACCCCGATGATCGCTGCTTCGTGGATTAGCCGCAGTTTCGGCCGCGACGGCTCGTCCGTTGGCGCGTCCTCGCGGAACCAACGCTCGACGAACTCTTCGTCGACTTCGGCCGACGCGTCGTGCGGAGCAGACGGTTTCGGCGGTTCCGGCTCAGCCGGGGAGACGAGGTGGTCCGTCATGAACGCGTGCCAGCGTAGGGGAGTGGCCCGCGCCGGGCGGTGACGATGCGGAACACGCCCTTCGGGGTGATGGGACCGCACCCGATCGCATCCGCCCTACATTCGAAGATGGCCGCAAGACTTCTGTGAGCCGCCCGTTCCCTTGGAGTGCTCGATGACTGTCCACACCTCGCCGTTGCTGACCCTCGTGGGCCGGCCGACCCTCGAATCCGTCCTGGCTGCGGCCCTGCGCACCGGCGGCGATTTCGCCGAGATCTTCGTCGAGGACCGGGTGAACAGCTCCGCGCTCCTCGACGACGGACGGATCGAGGAGTTGACGAGTGGGGCCGAACGCGGCGCCGGGATCCGCGTGATCCGCGGCGACACCACCGGTTTCGCCCACACCGCTGATCTTTCCGAGAAGGGTCTCCTCGCCGCCGCCGAGGCAGCAAGTGCCGCGGCACGAAGTGGTGCCGGCGGATCGCGCTCGGTGGCGCTCACCGATCGATCGCAGCCGCGGCCCCACCTGGTCGCGGTTGATCCTGCGGGAGTACCGAAGTCGGAGAAGGTCGAACTCCTCAAGCGCGCCGACGCCGCGGCCCGCGCCGCAGGGTCGGCCATTCGCCAGGTGACCGTCGGCTACGGGGACGCTCGACGACGGATCCTCGTAGCGAACTCCGACGGCATGCTGGCCGGTGACGAGACCATCCGGACGCGTCTCATGGTCCAGGCCGTGGCCCTTGGCGACACGGGGATGCAGACCGGCTACGACGTCGCCGCGAAGACGATCGGATGGGAGATCTTCGACGACTACGACGTGGAGGAGATCGGCCGAAAGGCAGCCGGTCGCGCACTGACGAAGCTCTCGGCCCGTCCCGCCCCGTCGGGGAAGGTCACCGTGGTTCTCGAAAAGGGCGCGGGCGGCACGATGTTCCACGAGGCGTGTGGGCACGGCCTCGAAGCCGACCTGGTACTGAAGGACACGAGCGTGTTCCGCAACCGCGTCGGGCAGCAGGTCGCGGCCAAGGGCGTCACGATCATCGACGACGGCTCCTACGCCCGCGAATGGGGAACGAGCGCCATCGACGACGAGGGCAATCCGACGAAGCGCAACGTGCTCATCGACGACGGGGTGCTGACCGACTACATGTGGGATCTCCGCCATGCCAAGAAGGAGGGCCATGCTCCGTCGGGCAACGGCCGCCGTCAGAGCTATCAGCACCTGCCGATCGTCCGGATGACGAACACCTACCTGCTCGCCGGCGGCGAGGACCCGTCGGGAATCGTCGCGGGCACCGAGTCCGGGATCTACTGTGCCAAGCTCGGCGGAGGTCAGGTGAACACCGCAACCGGCGACTTCGTCTTCGGCATGGTCGAGGCGTATCTCATCGAGGACGGTCGCATCACCGAACCGCTCCGCGACGCCAACCTCATCGGCAACGGACCCCAGGTCCTCCAGGCCATCGATGCCGTCGGGAACGACTTCGCGACGGGGGTCGGTACCTGTGGGAAGGACGGCCAGGGCGTCCCGGTTTCTGATGGCAATCCCACACTGCGAGTACAGGGCCTCACCGTGGGCGGCACCGCAGCATGAGCGCTGTGCTCGTCAAGGGCGCAGGCAGCGCCGCGGATAACTCCAATAGCGCGATGAGCGGGAGGGGTGGCGCCGGGAAGGGGCCCGCCGAGGAACGGAGACCCGGTGCGACGGAGGAGCACAACGGGCGAGTACCGCAAGGTGGGAAGCATCCCGGTGACAGGACCCCGGGAGCGGACACGACCTCGCGCCACGTCACCGTGAATCCTGGGAATCCCTCATGAGTGATCTTGGGGATCTGGTTCGGCGGGTTGTGGGGTGGGCCGAAGGGGATGAGCAGGTCGAGGCGTACGCCGCGCATTCGCGCGACACCGACGTCGAGATCTACCAGGGCGCGATCGAGACGCTCTCGAGCGCGGAGACGAGCGGCATGGGCATCCGGGTCGTGCTGCCAGGCCCGGACGGCAATCGGCAAGGCTTTGCCTACACCGGCTCACTCGATGAGGCCGGACTCCGCGCCGCGCTCATCGAGGCGAGGGACAACGCGTCGTTCGGGACTCCGGATCCGTTTCTTGGGCTCACCTCGCCCGACGGGGTCGCTGCGGCTGCGCTCGACATCTGGGACGAGTCGCTCGTCTCGTTCGCGACGGACGCAAAGGTCGAGATGGCTATGGAGCTCGAACGTCTCGTCCGGGCCGGTGACTCCCGCATCCGTTCGCTGCGCAGCGCAAGCTACGGCGACGGTCTGATCGAGGTCGCGCTTGCATCGACCGCGGGAATCGACGCATCGTTCCGGCGGACCGGATGCTCGGTCGTGGCCTACGCGATCGCCGGGGACGAGGAGGATACCCAGACCGGGTTCGGCTACTCGGTCGGCCGCGCTCCGGCCGGTCTCGACGTCGCCAAGGCCGCAGCGATGGCCGTCGACCGGGCCACGCGTCTGCTCGGCTCGACGAAACCGCCGTCGCAGCGCACCACTGTGGTATTCGACCCCTACGTCACCTCGTCGCTCCTGGGCATCCTGGGTGGCACGCTCAACGGTGAGTCCGTGCTGAAGGGTCGATCGTTGTTCGCCGACCGCGTTGGACAGGAGGTGGCCGTAGCCGGCTTCACCCTCGTCGACGATCCGACCAACCCCGATGCCTTCGGGGCGACGCCGTTCGATGCCGAGGGGCTTGCCACCCGCCGCATCCCCTTGATCAACGACGGTGTGCTTCAGGGATTCGTGCACAATTCGATCTCCGCGCGTCGGGCCGGCAACGGCGCCGCCTCCACCGGCAGTGCCGTGCGTGGTGGGTTCAAGGGGACTCCTGGGGTCGGTTGCCGCGCGTTGACCGTTCGTCCCGGCACCATGTCGCGCGAGGAGATCCTCGTGAGCGTGGGTGACGGCGTCCTCGTGCAGTCGGTGAGCGGCATCCACTCGGGTGTCAACCCCGTGAGCGGTGACTTCTCTGTCGGCGCCGAAGGACTCATTGTCCGCAACGGTGCTCTGGCCGAGCCGATCCGCGAGTTCACCATCGCGTCGACCCTCCAGCGGATGCTTATGGACATCGTCGGCATCGGCTCCGATCTCGAATGGCTCCCGGGCGGTTCGGCCGGTCTCACGCTTGCAGTCCGCGACATGAGCCTCTCCGGGTCGTGACCGTCGCCGCTGACCCGGCGTCGGTTCGCGGCGCAGTTCGCCGCTCGACTCGAGCCGCCCGCCGCGCACTCGACCCGATCGATCGGGAGCGGTCTTCCGAGATCATCTGTGCACGTATTGCATCGAGTGCCGAGTGGGTGTCGGCATCGACCGTCACGCTCTTCGTGCCAATGATCGACGAGGTCGACGTTTGGCCCCTGGTGCGGCGTGGACGCGTCGACGGCAAGGCGATTGCCATTCCGCGAATCGTCGACCGGGCCGGCGGGATCATGACCTTTGATCTCCTGGCGTCCGAGGACACGTCTGACGCCGGGGACGCGCTGGCCGACGAGCTCGTCGACGGCTTGTTCGGTATCCCCCAGGCCCGTCATCCTGATGAGGTCCTTTCCGAGGAGATCGATCTCGTGATCGTGCCGGCGACCACGTTGGACGAGAACGGCGACCGGCTCGGAGGCGGAGCCGGGTACTACGACCGCTGGCTCGCCGCGGCCCGACGCAACCCCACTCGACGGCCCTTTGCGCTCGGTGCGGTCTTCGCGGTGCAGGTAGTGGCGGCCGACACCTTTCCGGTGGAGCCGCATGATCAGCGCCTCGACGCGTTCGTCACCGAGCTCGGACTGCTCCACTGCCGTGACGCTCCGGTGGTCGGCGCCTGAGTGTCGTGCACACGACGTCGCCAACCGGACATCGTGTCGCCACGCTCCTGCCGCACATCGAGCGTTTCCTGCCGCACATCGACCCAAAACGGTCTGTTTGTGCTCGATTCGTGGTGATGTGCGGCGGACGTGGGCGGATGTGCGGCAGGAGTGCGGTGATGTGCGGCAGGAGTGGGGAACGCCGACAACCTGCGTGGCGGTCAAAACGCCGGACCGGCGACGGGTCGTAGTCTCGGAGCATGACCCAGCTGACGAACCCGCCCCGCCTGGTAGCGGGTGCCGATCACGCCGGAGTACACCTCAAGGAGATCCTCGTCGCCCATCTGCGCGAGAGCGGCATCGAGGTGCTCGATCTGGGCACCCACGGGGACGCGTCGGTCGACTACCCGGACTACGGAGTCGCCGTCGCCCGCGCCGTTCTCGACGGACGCGCTGATCTCGGGCTGGCCGTGTGCGGAAGTGGCATCGGTATCGCGATTGCCGCGACGCGAGCGGGTGCGCGTGCGGCCACTGTGCACGACGTGACGAGCGCACGCCTTTCGAGGCTGCACAACGACGCCAACGTGGTCTGCATGGGCGAGCGTTTTCTTGGCGTCCAGGTCGCCAAGGACGCGCTGGACGCGTTTGTGGCCACGCCGTTCGAGGGTGGTCGCCACGCCATCCGGGTCGCCAAGATCGAGGCGATCGTCCGGCCCGAATGAAGTCCGGTTACCGCGGGTCGCGGGTCGTTGCCGGGAGTTGGGGGGGAACGGACGGGCTCGGTGCGGCGGTGGTGACCGTTGACGTCCGCGTCGGCGCGGTGGTTACGACGTTCGGCACCGGGGTCGCATTGGGGGCGGTACCGACATAGCCGGCTTGGGCGAGGGCCCAGACGATGAGGTCGCTGTAGTACCTCCCGCCGGTCCCCGATAGGTGCAACTTGTCTTTGCCGAAAAGGTAGGTGCGGCCGCCCGCTGCCTTGTTCCACTCGAGGATCCGCATGTTCGGATAGACCTTGGTCTCCTCGCGCAGGAGCGCGTTCAGCTTCGGCGCCCATTCCCGGGTTTCGCGCATGTTGATGAACAGCACCGGGATCTTCGGGCCGATGGCATCGACGAGCGCGGCGAACTGCTTGCGCGTCGGCACCCCGTTGTTGCCGAGGTGGATCACGACGGCGCCGAACGGTGGATGCTTCGCGGTCTGCGTGCGGAACACCTTCACCCCTTCGATGAAGGGACGGGAGATCGCGGCATCGATGACACTGCCGTTCCCGAGCCGGTCTCGCAGCGCCGGCGCGGCTCCCTTCATGATCGAATCGCCGATTGCCAGTACTGCCGGCGGACGGGGGGCGGTTGCCTCGGCGATCGCGGTCGCGACCGCTTCGGCGGAGTTCATGGTCGTGTTTGGCTGCCGCGGGTCGGGCGGCGGGAGGGGGAAGGTGGTCGGGACCGCGCTCGTCGGGATGGCGTTCGTCGTGACGGCGACGGCCGGGATTGGCACGGCCGGTGCCGGCGGTGCCGCGGTCGGCGTCACAGCGGGAGCCACGGTCGACCCCACGTTCCCTCCCACGGTCACCGCCGGGGTGGCACCTTCGGTCCGGACGACGAGTTCGTCGGTGGGGTTCGAGAGCGAATCGGCGATTCCGTCGTTCAACGCGGCCCGGCTCACGCCGGCCGCGCCGGCCGTGAGAACGAGCGCGGTTGCGACGTTGCCGAAGAACCACAGGGGCGACCGGTGCGGCGCGCCCGGGCGACCGGCGAGGCTCGCCCACCAGCGTTCGAGCGACCGTCGCCGGAACGGCAGCTCGATGCACCGGTACGACACTTCCGTCAGTGCCAGCGACACGACGAGTCGAAGTCCGGCCAGCGCCCAGCGGTTGATGCCCACCGGTACGTCGATCCCGGGCTGGGTCATCGCCACGATCGGCCAGTGCCACAGGTAGAGGCTGTACGACCGCACGCCCAGCCACGTCAACGGTCCGAACGACAGCGTCCGCTCGGCGATCGAACCGGAACGGGTCGCTGCCCAGACCGCGGCTGCGGCGAGGACGGCGACCAGAGCGAAACCGCCGCGATAGAGAAAGGCATCTTGATCCCCGACTGTGCCGGCGGTGAGGCCGAGGACGGCGAGCGCCGCCAGCCCGGCGGCGCTCGAGACAACCATGCGACCTCGGGAGAGCGGGGTGGCGTCGGCTCCGATCCACAGTGCCAACCCTGCCCCGAGAAGCACCGCGACGAGCCGGGTGTCGGAGCCGAAGTACACCCTCGACGGGTTCACCCCCGGACGGTAGGCAACCGCGCACCAGGCGGCGGAGAGAGCGCCCATCAGCACCGTGATGACCGCCATCCGCCGACGCTCCCGTCCGGTCACCGAAGCGACGGCGAGGAGGACAACCGGCCAGACAGCGTAGAACTGCCCCTCGATGGCCAGGGACCAGAGGTGACGGGTGAGCGGTGGTCGACCGAGACGGTCGAAGTACGACGTGGACGACGCAATCATCCGCCAATTGCTCATGAAGACCGCGGACGCGGCGAGATCGAGCCGGCCGGCGGCGAGCTTCTCGGGGACTCGAAAGCCGTACACCGCTCCGATGCCCGCGAGCAGTGCGACCAGGGCAGGCACGAGGCGACGCACCCGTCGGATCCAGAAACTCCGAACGTCGATCCGGCCCGAAGCCGACAGCTCGTCGGCCAGGATCTTCGTCACCAGGAACCCGCTGACCACGAAGAACACGTCGACGCCGAGGAATCCGCCCTTCGCCCCCGGAAGGCCGAAGTGGTACGCGACGACTGCGGCGACGGCAAGGCCTCGGAGACCGTCCAGGCCCGGAAGATGCTTGATCGATCGCCGGTCCACTCGGCGAAGAGCGTACTTGTGGTCGATGGATACCCTCTTTGCCCATCGCCGGCCGAGCGGCGACCACGGGTAGCCTTGCCGTGTGTCCGCAACTGATCTCGCCCAGCCCCGCGATCCCGTCTTCGACCTGATCGACGCCGAACGCGAGCGTCAACAGACCGGTCTCCAGCTCATTGCATCGGAGAACTTCACGTCTGCTGCGGTCATGGCCGCCGTGGGCTCAGTTCTGACCAACAAGTACTCGGAGGGCTATCCCGGCAAGCGCTACTACGGCGGCAACGCGGTGGTCGACGAGGTCGAGCAGATCGCCATCGACCGCGTGAAAGCGATCTTCGGTGCGCAACACGCAAACGTGCAGCCCCACTCGGGGGCGAACGCGAACACCGCCGCCTATCTCGCCGTGCTCAAACCCGGGGACAAGGCCATGGGCCTGCGCCTCGATCAGGGCGGCCATATCACGCACGGTCTTCCGGTGAGCCTCTCCGGTCAGTTCTACGACTTCACGTCCTACGGGGTTGACGAGAAGACCGAACGCATCGACATGGACCACGTTCGCCACGTTGCGTTGCAGTCGCGCCCGAAGCTCATCGTCGCGGGAGCCACGGCGTACTCGAGGATCATCGACCCGGAGTCGTTCCGATCCATCGCCGACGAGGTCGGAGCCCTGTTGATGTTCGACGCAGCCCACATCGCCGGGCTGATCGCCGGCGGCGTGCATCCGAACCCGGTGCCCTTCGCGGACATCGTCACCTTCACGACGCACAAGACCCTGCGAGGCCCGCGTGGCGGGTGCATCCTGTCGACCAACGAGCTCGGTCCCGCCATAGACCGTGCCGTGTTCCCCGGCTCGCAGGGCGGGCCGCTCGAGCACGTCATCGCCGGCAAGGCCGTTGCGTTCGGCGAGGCGCAGCGTCCGGAGTTCGTCCGCTACGCGCAACAGATCGTGGCGAACGCGAAGGCTCTCGCCGACGCACTCCGAGTGGAGGGTTTCCGTCTGTGCACCGACGGGACCGACAACCACCTCATGCTCGTCGACCTGCGGCCCTTCGACACCGATCTCACCGGCAAGGTCGCCCAGGAGGTTCTGGACCGCGCCGGCATCACGCTGAACAAGAACCAGTTCCCCTTCGATCCGAGGTCCCCTTTCGTCACCAGCGGCCTGCGCATCGGAACTCCGTCGGTCACGACCCAAGGGATGACGGAATCGGAGATGCCCCTCATCGCCGGGCTGCTCGGAGAGGCGCTCAGACGCCGAGACGACGCCGATGCGATTGCCGGCATCCGCCACGAAGTGGCAGAACTCTGCCGGAAGTTCCCCATCTACTGATCGTTGCCGGGGGTTCGGGCACGCGTGCTCGACCAACGATCCACGACAGACATCACGACCCAGTCAGCCACGACGGAACCCGGTGCTCGGCTACCTCACGATCGGAACGATTGCGGCGATCGTCACCGCGGGAGTGCTGCCACTCGTGATTCGTCTCGGCTACCGCTACGAGATCCTCGCCTACCCCGACGGGGAGCGGCGCCTCCACGACCGAGCCGTTCCCCAGGTCGGCGGAATTGCCATGCTGATCGGTGTCATCGCGGGGTTCCTGGTTGCTTCGCGCGCAGATCAGTTCCGCGAAGTCTTCGCGTCGTCTTCGGAGCCTGTCGGCGTGATCGTCGGGGCCGTGGTGATCACTGCGATCGGGTTCCTCGATGATCGACTCGATCTCTCCCCACCGGCGAAGATGGCCGGGATGGTGCTGGCAGGAAGCGCTCTCTACGCGCTCGGAGTCACGCTCGATCAGGTGCAGGTGCCCTTCCTCGGGGCGATCCAGATCTCCCCGGACTTCACTGCGCTCGTGACCGTCATCTGGCTCGTCGGCATGTGCAATGCGATCAACCTCATCGACGGCCTCGACGGCCTTGCCGCCGGAATCGTGGCTATTGCCTCGGTGGCGTTCTTCCTGTATTCGACGAGGTTGTTCGATGCCGGTTCGATCGACGGTTCGAACCTCGGCCCGCTCGTCGCAGTTGTCGCCGGGGGAGTGTGCGTCGGGTTCCTTCCCTACAACTTCAGTCCGGCGAGGGTGTTCATGGGCGATGGTGGGGCACTGCTCCTCGGCCTTCTCCTCGCCGTGTCCACCTCCGTCGTCGGTGGGCGTTCCGTGCCGGGCATCCCGATCCCGAACCAGACCTATTTCTTCCTCGCTCCGCTGTTCATCCCGCTCCTCATCCTCGTGGTGCCGATCGCCGACACGGCGCGTCTGCTCGTCACCCGGACTGTCCGCCGGTCCGGCTTCTCGACGGCCGATCGAGAGCACATCCACTACCGTCTCGTTGAATTGGGTCATGGGCCGCGTCGCACGGTGCTGATTCTTTGGTCGCTCACCACGATCGCCTCCGGGTTCGTGCTCGCGCCCATGTTCTCGTCGGGCCGCTGGCCGCTGGTGCCCCTCGTCGTCCTGCTCCTCGCGACCATTGCGTTCGCGCTGCTCCATCCGGATCTCCGGGCGGAGCGACGCCTCCGACGGGCGGCTCCCACGGCACCGGGCTCGGTGTTCGACGACCCCGGGTCCGTCTGACTGCTTCCGTGCATCGATTTCGCGGGCGCGTCGAGACGCCGTAGGCGGCGTGATGGATTGACGGTGGCCGAGTCCGGTGATGCCGTTGCACCGAGTCAGCAACCGCGGATCGGTACGTGCTGCGATCGACTTCATGAGCACGTCGAATGCACACCCGGGCCGTTGGCGGATCGGTGCGAAGCCGTTGCACCTGTTCGAATTGTCTCGTCAGTTCGAGTTGTGCGCGCAGGAGATCGATGCAGCGGCCCGACGATGCGCGACATCTGCGCACCTTGCTCCGGTTGCACCCTTGCGGCTGGCGGGACGGGCGTCCGCCATGGGCGAGGGTGTTCGCGAGGTCGGCCGTGCACTTGATGCCGCCGACCTCTCCCGACGCTTGACGCAGATCTCGTCAACCCTGCGCGCGTCGATGCGGAGTCGTGGCCTCGTCGCTCCATCGCACGAGGCACGCGAACTCGGCGTCGGTGGTGGTAGACGGTTCCTGCGGATCGATGCCAAGGGCCACGGTGCCGTGGTCGAGGTGTTCGGTGACCTCCTCCGGGCGGAGCACGTTGCGGTGATCGTGCCCGGAATGACGAATTCGCTGCACGACTACGGCGGGAATGCCCGGGTGAAGGGTCTCGACCTCGCTGCCGCCATGCGGGCCCGGAACCCGGATGTCGCCGTTGTGTCGTGGCTCGGCTACCGCACGCCGGACTTGAGCGTCCGAGGCTTGCTCGAAGGGGCTGCGTCGGGTCGGGCGACCGTCGGTGCCGATGCACTCGTGGCCGATCTCGAGGTGATCCGTCGGATGGCACCCGGCTCGCACATCACGGTCGTCGGACACAGCTACGGATCGGTGGTCGTGGGCGAGGCGCTGAAATCGCCAGCACTGGGTGCCCGTGTCGCGGCGCTGCGGATCGGCGATGTCGCGGTGGTCGGAAGCCCCGGTATGAACGTGTCGACGCGAGGGCGGCTCGGACACCAGGAGATCGACGTCTGGGCGGCAAAGGTGCGCGGCATCGACCCGGGCCATCTGTCGGTGACGCTGAAGATTCGGTGGCGGGCGTTGGTCCCGCGGCGCGTCCCATTGCCCTTGCCGCTGCCCTTCACCGGTCCGCCGGTCGGTGTGTCGGTCGACTTCGGGCCGCCGAAGCCTCGCGACATCGTTCCGTTCGCGCCAGTGCACGGTCGAGACCCCGCGTCGAGACGCTTCGGTGCCCGGCCGTTCTCCGCCGCCGGAGCGACTGACCACGGGAGCTACTTCCTGCCGGGGACGGAATCGCTGGCCAACCTCGCCCGGATCGCCACCGACGACGAACCGCCTGGCGACCCGGGCGACCCGGGCGACCCGGTAGCCCCGAGGCGAGTTCGGTGAAGAAAGGAGCGAAGCGAGTTGCGAAGGGCCAGGGCCGCCAGTAACCTTGTGATTCGATTCACAAGCGACTTGGCGAAACGTAGGTGTCGCCTCCACACTTGTGGCTCGCTGCACGCCCCTCCCGCCCCCGAACGAACGCTCCCTGATGCTCGAACGCGACTTCCGACGCAAGCTCTACTCCGGCTACGCCGACGGTATGACGCGCGCGTTTGAACTCGTCGTCGCCCCACTGGTCTTCGGTCTCTTGGGTTTCGGCCTTGACCGCATCTTCGAAACCACGCCGCTCTTCATCATCATCGCGGTGGTCGTTTCGTTCGCCGGTACCGGCGTGAAGCTCTGGTACGGCTACGACCTCGAGATGCGCCGACATG
Source organism: Acidimicrobiia bacterium (assembly GCA_031418775.1). GTDB lineage: Bacteria > Actinomycetota > Acidimicrobiia > Acidimicrobiales > JANYDT01 > JANLQX01. Next base: position 26,686 of record JANOJN010000215.1, on the reverse strand, counting down.
ACGAGAACTCGGCGTGGTCCACGCGCCCGCGTGACCCCAGCACCGGAGCCGGATCGTGATGGCCTCGAACTCTGTTCCGGCGAACGCCATGCTCAGTCCGGCGGGCGGCCACGGCGTCGAACTCAGCGTCGCCAAGGACATCGCCAAGCGGGCCGCCTTCGTTGCCCCGGTGATCCTGCTGCTCGGCTTCATGGGATGGGGTTTTGCCGGGGTTTCCTCGGTGGCCTTCGGACTTGGACTCATCGTGGTCAACTTCGTCCTCTCGGCGTGGCTTCTCGACACTGCCGCAAGGATCTCGGTCGCTTTCGTCATGGCCGCTGCGCTCTTCGGTTACCTGCTTCGTCTCGGCCTCATCACCATCGCTGTCCTGGTGGTCAAGGATCGTCCGTGGATCGAACTGATCCCGCTCGGCCTGACCATCGTCTTCACCCACCTCGGCTTGCTGTTCTGGGAGATGCGTCATGTTTCGGCGACGCTCGCGTTCCCCGGACTCAAACCCAGCCAATCCCTCGTCAAGGAGTGATCCTTCCGTGAGCATCCTCGGAACCGTGTTTGCCGCAGTTGGTGAAGGTGGAGGCCTTGCCTTCCCGCCCATCAGCCATCTCCTGGAATGGAAAAGCCTCTTCGGCACCGAGGGCACCTTCGCGATCAACAAGATCGCGTTGACGAACTTCTTCGCCGTCGCCGCCACGATCCTGTTCTTCTGGGCCGGGTCCCGGAAGCGTGCCATGGTGCCGACCGGGGTGCAGAACATGGCAGAGGCGTCCGTCGACTTCATCGAAAGGTCCATCGCCGACGAGGTCATGGGCCACGAGGGCAAGAAGTACGTGCCATTCCTGGCGACGCTGTTCTTCTTCATCTTCTTCAACAACATCCCGGGCATCATCCCGGGCTGGCAGATGCCCGGCAATGCCCGCATGGCCGTGCCGGCGATCCTCGCACTCGTCGTCTGGTTGGTGTTCAACGTCGCCGGCATGAAGGCCCAAGGCGTCGGCCACTACTTCAAGGAAGCGCTCTTCCCGCCGGGCGTGCCGAAGGCGCTGTACATCCTGGTGACACCGATCGAGTTCATCTCGGTGTTCTTGGTCCGCCCGTTCTCCCTCGCCGTCCGTCTTTTCGCCAACATCCTCGCCGGCCACATCCTCCTCGTCACCTTCGCCGTGCTCACGCACACGATGGTGACGGCCGACACCTTCATCCTCAAGCCGATCGGCATTTTGCCGCTCATCATGTTGATCCTGATGACGGGCTTCGAGCTCGGCGTCGCCTTCCTTCAGGCCTACATCTTCACCTTGCTTGCCGCCGTCTACATCGGTGGCGCCCTGCACCCCGAGCACTAACCCGCTCGGAACAACATCGCGAGACGTTTCGTCGCGAACCAACAGGCAACACCCCGATTGACCTTTGTCGCAGCACCGAGAACACCTCGTTCACAACTCTCCAAGGAGCATTTTCATGAGCATCCTCCTCGTCCAGGCAGCTGAAGCCGGCCTTACTGCCGCCGAACAGAAGGCCAACGCTGCCGCCACCGGCGCCGGTCTGGCCTACGGCCTCGGCGCCATCGGCCCGGGCATCGGCATTGGCTATCTCGTCGGCAACGCCGTGCAGGCCATGGCTCGTCAGCCCGAGGCTGCCGGCATGGTTCGCACCACCATGTTCCTCGGCATCGCCTTCACCGAAGCCCTCGCCCTTATCGGCTTCGTCGTCTTCATTCTTCTCAAGTTCGCCTGATCGGCGAGCGGCCCCGGAACCGGAAGGAAGCCATGCGCTTCAAGCAACTTGCAGCCATCGGCGCGCTGACGCTCGTCAGCTTCGCCGCACCAGTAACCGCCGCTCAGGCTTCGGTCCACACTGCCGTCATCGTCACGGCCGCTGATCCCGCCAAGGAGTGCATCGAGGCGCTCGAACGCGGCGAGCCGGTCGAGAACTGCCAGAAGTCGCCGAACCCGATTCTCCCCGCCACGGACGAGATCATCTGGGGCTTGGTCTCCTTCCTGGCGCTCTTGCTCCTGATGTGGAAGTTCGCCGTTCCGGCGATCAAGAAGACCATGGCGGCCCGGTCCGCACGCATCGAGAGCGACCTCGCCTCGGCCGACAAAGCCAAGAGCGATGCCGACACGATGATCGCCGAATACAAGGCGAAGCTCGCCGATGCCCAGTCGGAGAGCAACCGCATCATCGACGAGGCCCGTCAACAGGCTGATGCGGTCCGCAAAGATCTCATCGCCCGGGCCGAAGCCGATGCCTCGGCCATCCGGGCGAAGGCCAGCGAAGACCTGAACGCACAGGCCGACCGGCTGAAGGCCGACCTCCAGGCGCATGTGAAGGGCTTGTCGCTCGATCTCGCCGAGAAGGTCGTCGGAGCGAACATGAACAAGGAAACCAATGCCGCCCTTGTCGATCGCTACATCGCCGAACTCTCGAAGAACTAACCACCCGCTCACCAAGAACTGATTACAAGGACTTCCATGAGTGCTCTCGCTGAGGGATACGCCGCCGCCTTTTTGGAGGTGGCGCGCGCCGAAGGTGCCGTTGGCGTCGTCGGAAACGAACTCGCCACCTTTGCCGGCGCTTTTGAAGGATCACCGGAGCTCCAGTCTGCGTTGACCGACAACTTCTTGCCGGTCGAGCGCCGCCAGACCGTGGTTTCCGAACTTCTCGGGCCGACCAGCCCCGTCACCGCCAACCTGGTGTCGATGCTCGTCGGTGCCGGGCGGGCGAAGGACATCCCGGCGGTGGCCTCGGCATTCCTCAGCCGGGCGGCGACCGAGCAGGGGAGGGTGTCGGGCGAAGTCCGTACTGCCCATCCGCTCACGCTCGATCAGCAGGCCGGCCTCACCACGGCCATCGAGAAGTCAACCGGCAAGAAGGTCGTCCTCACGTTCCTCGTCGATCCCTCGGTCCTCGGCGGCGTCGTCACCACCATCGGGGACACCGTCATCGACGGCTCCATCCGCAATCGCCTCGATCAGCTCAAAGCCGCTCTCTGAGCTCCTGCTCAGAAGCTCTGCACACTGACAATCAGTACACGTACCACCAGTAATTCCCCTTTCGCCCGTCGCAGCACTTTCGTAGGAGAACCCGGACCACCATGGCCGAGCTGACGATCAACACCGATGACATCACCGCCGCCCTGCGCAAAGGCCTCGACGGGTTCAACCCGCAGGTCACCCAGCAGCAGGTCGGGCGAATCCTCGAAGTGGGTGACGGCATTGCCCGTATCGGGGGTCTTCCCGGCGCCGGCGTGAACGAGTTGCTGGAGTTCGAAGGCGGCACCCTCGGCCTGGCCCTCAACTTGGACGAAGACTCGATCGGCGCCGTGATCCTCGGCGACACCGGCCACATCCAGGAGGGCCAGAGCGTCAAGGCGACCGGCAAGATCCTCCAGGTCCCGGTCGGCGACGGTGTTCTCGGACGAGTCCTGAACGCCCTGGGAGAGCCGATCGACGGCAAGGGTCCCCTTACCGGCGACCTCCGTTCGCGTCGTGTGGAGATCCAGGCTCCCGGCATCGTGAAGCGCAAGCCGGTCAAGGAGCCGATGCAGACCGGCATCAAGGTGATCGACGCCATGACCCCGATCGGTCGTGGCCAGCGTGAGCTGATCATCGGTGACCGCAAGACCGGCAAGACCTCGGTGGCGATCGACACGATCATGAACCAGAAGGGTCTCGGCGTGAAGTGCATCTACGTCGCGATCGGCCAGAAGGGCTCGTCGGTTGCCGAGACGGTGCGGGCGCTCGAAGAGGCCGGCGCCATGGAGTACACCGTGGTCGTCAACGCTCCCGCCGCCGACCCGGCACCGTTCCAGTACCTCGCCCCGTTCACCGGTGCGGCCATCGGCCAGCACTGGATGGAGAACGGCGAGCACGGGCTCATCGTCTACGACGACCTGTCGAAACAGGCCGAGTCGTACCGTCAGATGTCGCTGCTGCTGCGCCGCCCGCCGGGACGCGAGGCCTATCCCGGCGACGTGTTCTACCTCCACAGCCGGCTCCTCGAGCGTGCGGCCAAGCTCTCCGACGCCATGGGCGGCGGATCCCTCACCGCGCTCCCCATCGTCGAGACCAAGGCCGGCGACGTGTCGGCCTACATCCCGACCAACGTGATCTCGATCACCGACGGCCAGGTGTTCTTGGACCTCGACCTCTTCAACTCCGGCATCCGTCCGGCGATGAACGTCGGCATCTCGGTGTCTCGCGTGGGTTCGTCGGCGCAGATCAAGGCAATGTCCGCCGTGGCCGGTTCGATGAAGATCGACCTCGCCCAGTTTCGTGAACTCGAAGCGTTCGCCTCGTTCGGATCGGAACTCGACAAGGTCTCCCAGGCCCAGCTCGACCGCGGCTACCGACTCGTCGAGCTGCTCAAGCAGCCGGCATACTCCCCGCTCCGCGTCGAGGAGCAGGTCGTCGCGATTTTCGCCGGCACCCGCGGCTACCTCGACGATCTCGAGGTCAAGCAGGTCGGACCGTTCGAAGCTCACTTGCTCGAAGCGTTCCGCACCCAGCACCGCGACATCCTCGACGACATCCGCACCACCGGGAAGCTTCCCGAGGGGGATCGTCTCGGCAAGGCCATCGAAGGCGTCAAGGCGTCGTTCGCGGCCAAGGGCTGAGCCGGCGAAAGCCGCCTCGTCCGTCACTACTCCAAGGAATGAAGGGACCACATCGTGGCCGGTGGTGAAGAACGAATCCTGCGGCGCAGGATCAAGAGCGTCAACAGCACGAAGAAGATCACTCGTGCCATGGAGCTCATTGCCGCGACGCGGATAGTCAAGGCGCAGCAGCGTGTCGCAGCCGCTCGTCCCTACGCCGATCAGATCACGAACGTGATCCGGTCGCTCGCGTCGAGTGGCGCCGGCACGGGTCAGCCGTTGCTCACCCCGAGGGACACGGTCAAGACGGTCGCCTACATCGTGTGCGCCGGTGACCGTGGTCTTGCCGGTGCCTACAACTCTTCGGTGATCCGCCTTGCCGAGCGGGCGCTGCAGGCCGACGTCGCGCTCGGTCGCTCCTACGTTCTGGTCACGGTCGGCAAGAAGACCGAGGACTACTTCAAGTTCCGCAAGTACACGATCGACTCGTCGTTCAAGGGCTTCACCGACAACCCGTCCTATGAGAACGCCCGCGAGATCGCCCGGTCGATCCAGGGCCGCTTTGATGCTGGTGAAGTCGACCTCGTCGAGCTTGCCTACACGCAGTTCCTGTCGGCCGGGTCGCAGCGTCCCGTGCTGCGTCGCTTCATGCCGATCGAGCTCGACACCGCCGCAGGCGCGTCGGGCGAGGGTGCCAGTGCCGGCTACGAGTTCGAGCCGGAACCCAACGCCATTCTCTCCACCCTCCTGCCCCGCTACGTCGAGAGCCGGCTGTTCGCCGCGCTTCTCGACGCGGCTGCATCCGAGCATGCCGGTCGTCAGCGGGCCATGAAGTCGGCCACGGAGAACGCCGGAGAGCTCGTGAAGAAGTTCTCTCGCCAGATGAACACCGCGCGTCAGGCCTCGATCACGACCGAGATCATGGAGATCGTCGGTGGCGCCGAAGCGTTGAAGAACGCTTCGTCCGAGGACCTGCTCGTCGATCGCACCCACAACCCCGATCTGTTCCAGGAGCGCGTCCACTCTGCGCACCTGCACAACTCGGCGAACACCTGAACCGTCTTGTTCACCACTCCTGTCCTTCCCTCGCACACCCCAGCACCTCCAAGGAAATCATCATGACGATGACCGAGAACACAAACCTCCTCGAAGGCCGGATCGTTTCGATCGCCGGTCCCGTGGTCGACGTGGAGTTCCCCGCCGGGTCGCTTCCCGAGATCAACGACGCCGTGATCCTCACGGTCGTCATCGACGGAGTGACCGAGGAAGTCTGGGCCGAGGTGGCCCAGCACATCGGTGAGAACCGCGTCCGCGTCATCGCCATGCGCCCGACCGACGGCATGGTTCGCGGTGCCACGGTCCGCCAGCTCGGCCACGGCATCACCGTGCCGGTCGGCGACGTCGTGAAGGGTCACGTGTTCAACGTGCTCGGCGAGCCCCTCGACACCGGCGGCGCCCCCCTCGAAGGAGTAACGGAGCGCTGGGCCATCCACCGTCGTCCCCCGGCATTCGATACCCTCGAGCCCAAGCGCGAGATGTTCGAGACCGGCGTGAAGGTCATCGACCTGCTCGAGCCTTACGTGAAGGGCGGCAAGATCGGCCTCTTCGGCGGTGCCGGCGTCGGCAAGACGGTGCTCATCCTCGAGATGATCACCCGTGTCGCCAAGGAGTTCGGCGGCGTGTCGGTGTTCGCCGGAGTCGGTGAGCGCACCCGTGAGGGCACCGACCTCTGGTTGGAGATGAAGGAGACCTCGACCGGTGAGGAGGGCAAGTTCGTCATCGACAACGCCGCTCTCGTCTACGGCCAGATGGACGAGCCGCCGGGCGTGCGCCTTCGTGTCGCCCTCTCGGCACTGACGATGGCCGAGTACTTCCGTGACGTGCAGAACCAGGACGTGCTCCTGTTCGTCGATAACGTCTTCCGCTTCACCCAGGCCGGTTCGGAAGTGTCGACGCTCCTCGGACGTATGCCTTCCGCCGTGGGATACCAGCCGAACCTTGCCGACGAGATGGGCCAGCTCCAGGAGCGGATCACCTCGACCCGCGGCCACTCGATCACCTCGCTGCAGGCCGTCTACGTGCCCGCCGACGACTACACCGACCCGGCCCCGTTCACGACCTTCCGCCACCTCGACGCCACCACCAACCTCGCCCGCGAGATCGCCGCTCTCGGCATCTTCCCGGCCGTGGATCCGCTGGCGTCCACCTCCACGATCCTCGCCCCCGACGTCGTCGGCGATCGTCACTACAGCGTGGCCCGCCGCGTGCAGTCGATCCTGCAGCGCTACAAGGAACTCCAGGACATCATCGCCATCCTCGGCATCGACGAACTGTCGGAGGAGGACAAGGTTCTCGTCCAGCGGGCCCGCAAGGTCCAGAAGTTCCTCTCCCAGCCGATGTTCGTGGCGAAGGCGTTCACCGGACAAGAAGGCATCTTCACCCCGGTCTCCGACACCATCGAAGGCTTCGAGAAACTGTGCGCCGGCGAGTTCGACACCGTTCCGGAGCAGGCGTTCCTGAACGTCGGAGGCATCGATTCCGTGCTGGAGAAGGCCGCCAAGCTCGAGCGCGGCGAGTGATGGGTCTCCATCGAGCGGCTGGGTGTGGTCTTCTGATGCCCGTTGCGAGCAGCGAAGCGAATCAGAGCAGCGCAGCGCCGGAGACAACCAGCCATGGCTGACACGACTATGCACGTCGAGCTCGTCTCTCCGGAACGCAAGCTGTTCTCCGGTGACGCCACGATCGTGATTGCCCGTCCCGACGGCGGTGACGCCGCCTTCCTTCCCGGGCACGCACCGTTCCTCGGGCTGCTCGGTGTCGGACCGGTGATCATCAAGACGGCCGACGGCAAGGAGATCAGGGCGGCCATCCACGGTGGGTTCATCGAGGTCCGCAACAACAACGTGACCATCCTGTCCGACGTCGCCGAGCTCTCCACCGAGATCAACGTCGCCCGGGCCCAGGAGGCCAAGACACGGGTCGAGGGCTCAGCCCACGGTCTGTCCGAGGTCGAGCGGGCCGCCGCATTGCGGCGGGCGAACACCCGACTCGCCGTTACCGCGTAGCGCTCAGCCCACCGTCAGTTCTCGGAGGCGACCCGGTTCCGGCCGGGTCGTTTTTAGTTGTGGAAGTGTTGACTCCCATGCGACGTCGCCTCGGAGTGGTGTTGCTGCTCGAAGAACCGTGGCGCAGTGAGGTGCAGGGTCTGCGGCGTGCGCTCCGGTCACCGTCGCTCGACACACAGCCTCCACACCTGACCCTGGTCCCGCCCGTCAACGTGCCGGAGAGCCGGCTCGACGAGGCCGTCGCCGTGCTCCGCCGGGAGGCCGCCCGATGTCGCCCGACCTTGCGTCTCACGATCGGACCAACGGCATCGTTTGCCCCGGTGTCGCCCGTCCTCTACCTCAGGGTCGGCGGTGACGACCTCGACGGGCTGCACCGTCTCCAGCACGGGGTGTTCCGTGGACCCCTTCTCCGTTCCGTCGACTACGACTACGTGCCCCACGTGACGGTGCACGAGTCGGCGTCCGACGCGGTGATCCCCGACGCGCTGTCCGTGCTGGCCGGATACCGGGTCGATGTTGAGTTCGATCGCGTCCACCTGCTCGAGCAGGGGCCCGACCGGGGGTGGCGTCCATTGACCGATGTGGCGTTCGGACCACCAACCGTGCGTGGACGCGGTGGCGTGGGGTTGCACCTGCGGTGGTCGCAGCTGCCGGCCCCCGACGTGCGCGCACTTCTAGAGCGTCACGGCGAATGGCTCGACGCGCTCGCGCCGGCCGGGAGGATCGATTGGCTGGAGGCCCGAGACAGCCAGGACCAGCTCGTCGGGGCACGGCTTGGTGACCACGCCGTGGCGGTTGCGGGGTCGCTCGGGTACGGCATCGAGGATCGGCTGCTCGACGAGCCGGCACCCCGGTAGCGCGGGTCGCGGTTCGTCGTGGAGCCGTCGGGGCTCACCAGGCGTTGCGATGGACGATCTTGTCGAGTGGGACGCGGGCCGCCGCTTTGAAATCGGTGCCGAGGGTGTAGGCGACCGGGGTGAGGCAGACCTGGGTGATCTCATCGAACGGGATGCCCAGGATCTCGGCGGCTTGTTGTTCGAACATGAGATGAATCGTCGTCCAGCTGGTTCCGAGCCCGCGAGCGCGGGCGGCGAGCATGAAGCTCCATGTGGCGGGCAGAATCGAGCCCAACATTGCGCTGGACGCAGCGTTCGGGGCGCCCTCGTAGCGACCCTCGATGCAGGGGATGACGAGATACGGGGCACGGTGGAAGTGCTCGGCGAGATATTCGGCGGAGCTCATGACCCGCTGCTGCTGCGCGTCGCGGGTCTCTTCTCCCGTGACGATGTTGCCAGCGGCCATTGGCAGCGTCCGGTAGATCGCGAAGCCTTGACGATAGAGGTCGGCGATTGCCATCTTCTTCGCCGGGTCGTCGATGACGACGAAGTGCCAACCCTGGGAGTTCGAGCCGCTCGGTGCCTGCGTGGCGAGGTGGATGCACTCGTCGATGAGCTCGCTCGGGACGGGCCGGTCGAAGTCGAGGCGCTTGCGCACGGCGCGCGTGGTGGCGAGGAGCTCGTCGGATGTGAGAGGCAGAAGCGAGGACATGACTCAGATCGTCCCAGATGGAAGTGCTCTGCGCCCAGTCGTCGCTGCTCCTTGACGCCGGTTCCTCGCTTTGCCCGGCGAATTGAGCAATAGTTGAGGAAGCGAAAACGCTTTGCTCCAAAGGGCGTGGCCGCGGCGGCCGACGGAGCCACGACCTGTTCCTACTTCGCGGGATGTTTCGTCTGTGCTCAGCTCCTCGGCTTCGGATGTTCTTGTTCTCTGTTCGCACCCGGTGCTCTCCGAGGCCCTCGTCGCGGCGTTGCGAACATCGGGGTTGAACGCCGCAAGATTCGAGACCACCATCGACCTGCGCCCGGACAACCCCCGCGCTGTTGTCGTGGGTCCCATCGCCGAGGGGAGCCCAGAGGCGCTGGTCGCCGAGACGCTCCGAGGCGATATCACGATCGTGTTGGACGACGCCGTGGAGATCCGCGGGGCCGAACGACTTCCTGCCCCTTCGACCCTGCGGGACGTGCTGATCTCGCTGCAGAGGATCGCCGGCGCGGACAGAGGGCTGTCGATCACTCCTCGTCATGCACAGATCCTGCAATACGTGGCCGACGGTCTATCCGTCCAGGAAGCGGCGCAGCAGCTGGGTATCACCCCGAAGACGGTGAACAACCATCTCGGCGCGGTGTACCGGCGGCTCGGCGTGGAGAACCTCACCCAGGCGGTGCTGCAGGCGATACGCGCCGGCCTGATCGATCCGTCCCGCCGCTCGGCGACCACGACCGACTGAAGGAACTCCCGACCCGTCAGGTCCGGACGATCACGCTGCGGTGGTCGTGGTGGTCGTGGTGCTCGATGTGGTGCTGGAGGCTGACGTTGTCGTGGAGCCCTGCTCGGGGGTCGACGTGGTGACGCGCGCCGTCGTCGACGGGGCCAGACGCGTGGTCGGGGCGGTCGCACCGGGAACGGTCACCGCCGGAGTCGGGACGGAGATCACGACGACAATCGATTGCGGTGGCGGTGGCAAGAGGGTGGTGACGGCAATCGTGGAGTCCGGCGAGCTCGACGGGATCTTGGCCACCGCCTCGTTGAGCTTCTGTTCGAGCTGACCGACTTTGTCCTTCAGATCGTTGGCTTCGGCGACTGCGGCGTCTCGCTTCTCCCGTTCGCTGGAGAGCCGCTCGGAGGATCGGATATTGAGGGCCACGCCGGCGAGCGTGACGACCGCCGAAAGGATGGCGCCGGCGAGGATCGCGTGCGCAGGATTGAGCGTGCGTTCACTGGGCCGGGGTGGGCTCATCGGCCCGCCGAAGTCGGCTCGCTCCGGCGGCTGTTCGGGTCCGTCGGTCACAACCCGACACGGTACTCGGCGGCGTGTCGTCTCGGTCGTCTCGGCTGACGCTCCCGAACGAGCAACTCGAGCGCGAGGACCAGGGGGTGTGTGCCGGCAGGGCGAGCTCGGAGGAACGCACGATGAACGTTTCGTTCGCGATGGCCGAATTGCCACTTCAGTCGCCCGCCCCTCTGCGACGATAGCTGCGACATCACCGAACGACAGTAGGGAGAGCTCGTGGCCTCATCTCGGACGACCGTGGTACTCGACACCTCGGTGCTGATAGCCGACCCGGGATCGCTCCATACGTTCGAGGGACGAGACGTTGTCATACCGCTCACGGTCATCGAGGAGCTCGATGGTCACAAGGGTCGCCGGGACGACGTCGGCGCCGCCGCCCGTGAGGCACTCCGGGCGATCGAGGGGCTTCGCGTCGCCCACGACGGCAACATCAACCGTGCGGTCGATCTGGCGAACGGTGGCACCCTTCGGGTGGAGACCAATGGTGTCCACCTCGACGAGATCCGCGTGCTCGGCCTCGATCCGGTCAAGGCCGACAATCGAATCCTGGCGGCATGCTGCGGGCTGCGGGCCGATGGAGCCTCGGTCACCGTTGTCACGAACGACACGGCGATGCGGATCAAAGCTGCGCAACTCGGCTTCGAGGCGGCGGAACACACGCGGGCGAATCGGTCGGTGGTCGAGACGGGGTACGGATCGTGGCCGGTGTTCGAGGCGTCCTCTGATCTGTTGACGGACATCCACCATGCCGGCGCTGCTGGTTTGAGTTTCGCCGCGGTCCCGGAAAGGGAGCGGGAGGTCACCGAGATGGAGGACAACACCTTCGCGGTGCTCCGTTCCGGTTCCTCGTCGCTGCTGGTCCGGTCGATCGACAAGGTGCTTCGGGCGCTTCCGCAGCACCAGGAGGCCTACGGGCTTCGTCCCCGTTCCAAGGAACAGCGGGCCGCGCTCGATCTCCTGCTCGATCCCGAAGTGACCGTCGTCGCCCTCGACGGCACAGCAGGGACGGGCAAAACCATTCTGGCGCTTGCTGCGGGGCTGGAACAGGTGGTGGAGCGCCACGCCCGCTACGAGCGACTGGCCGTCTACCGTCCGATCGTGCCGGTGGGCCACGCCGACGTCGGGTTCCTTCCCGGAACGCTGGACGAGAAGCTCGAGCCGTGGATGGCTGCCGTCGTCGATGCGCTGGCGGCCTTGACCGACGACGGGAGCTACCTCACCGCGGAGGTCGTGATGACCGAGCTGCTCGAGCGTCGCAAGCTCACGATGGAGAGCGTGACGTTCCTTCGTGGCAGGACCCTGCAGTCGAGCTTCATCGTCGTCGACGAGGCGCAGAACCTGGAGCCGAGCACCGTGAAGACGATTCTCACCCGGGTCGGTGAAGGGGCGAAGATCGTGTTCAGTGGCGATCGCGATCAGATCGATGCGCCGTACCTCTCCAAGCACAACAACGGTCTCGCCGTGCTCCTCGACGCCTTCCGTGGCCAGCGCTGCTTCGGTGGTGTCCGCCTCGCATCATGCGAGCGCAGCGAGGTGGCCGCACTCGCCGCCCAGCTGCTGTAGTCATTGGGAGAGAGATTCCATGCAACTGGCGTGGCAACACGAGTGACCGCGCCCGTTGGGAGAGAGGTTGCCCCCGTATATGGGGGCAGAACACCTCCCAACGCCGCTGGGAGGTGTTCTGCCGCACGATCGCTGGACCGTGCGCACCCGACGGGCTCTCAGCCGCCGAGAAACACGCGTTTCACATCGTCGTTGCCCTGCAACTCTGCCGCGGTGCCGGTGATCTGCACCTTGCCCTCGCCCATCACGTAGCCACGATCCGCGAGGGCGAGGGCGAGAGGCGCTGATTGATCGACCAGTAGAACGGTGAGCCCTTCTTCGCGGTGCAGTCGTCGGATGTACGTGAACAACTCCGCCACGAGCTTCGGGGCGATCCCGAGCGACGGCTCGTCGAGCATCAGGACCTGGGGGCGGTTGACCAGAGCCCGCGCGCAGGCGAGCATCTGGGCCTCACCGCCCGACAGGGTCCCGGCCTGCTGGTCGCGGCGTTCCCGTAGCCGGGGGAACAGCTCGAACATCGCATCGATCGATGCGTCGCGTTCGGCGCGGCGACGCCGGAGTTTGTAGGCGCCGAGTTGGAGGTTCTCCAGCACGGTGTGGTCGGGGAAGATCTTGCGGCCTTCGGGGACGTGGGCGACGCCGCCACGGGTCACGGCTGATGCTGAGCGGGGGAGGGCGCGGCCGTTGAAACGGATCGAGCCGTTCTTCAGCTTCGCCAGGCCCGAGATCGCCCGGAGCGTGGTGGTCTTGCCCGCACCGTTCGGTCCGAGCAGGACGACGAACTCCCCTTCGTGGACGATCAGATCAACGCCTCGCAGCGCCGGCACCTGGCCATAGTTGACGGCGACCTCGGTGAGTTCGAGCACAGGAGTGGCCATGGTCATACTCCCAACATGGCGATGACGTCGCCATCGCCCAGGTAGGCCCGCTGCACTTCGTCGTGCTCCTGGATCTCCGACGGGGTGCCGACGGCGATCACCCGACCCTGCTCCATGACCGTGACCCGATCGGAGATGCTCATGACGAAACCGACGTTGTGTTCGATCACCACAATGGTGAGTCCGCCGCTCTTGAGCGTCGTGATGAGGTCGGCGAGTGCCAGGACCTCCTCGCCCGTCAGCCCGGTGGCCGGTTCGTCGAGGATCAGCACCCTCGGCCGCGCCGCCACTGCCCGGACCAGTTCGAGAAGGCGCTTCTGGCCGTGGGACAGGTTGGCGGCGAGTTCATCCGTCTTGTCGGCGAGTCCGGCCAGGGCGAGCAATGCGCGGCCTTCGGTTCGCATCGCCCGTTCGTCGCGGAAGAATCCGGGAAGGCGAAGGACCGAGGTGACCATCGTCTGTTTCGATCGGAGGTGCATGCCGGTCAGGACGTTCTCGAGCGCAGAGACCCGCTCGAACAGGTGCGGGACCTGGAACACCCGGATCACTCCGGAGGCCGCGACCTTCTCGGGCGTTGCGGCCGCGGGTCGCCCGAAGATCTCGATGGTGCCGGCGTCGGCGTGAAGGAATTGGGTGATGCAGTTGACGAAGGTCGACTTGCCGCAGCCGTTGGGGCCGATGATCGCGTGGATCTCACGGGCGTCGACCGTGAGGTCGGCACCCTGCAGCGCTCTGATACCCCCGAACGACTTCTCGACGCCACGGGCGAACAGAATCGGACCTTCCGAGGTGTGCGTCGATCCATCCGACGCCCAAGACAGGACATCGGACGCGACCGGGGGAGGGCCGCCGGACGCGCCCGCCGGAACGCGACGTCGGGTACGGAACGGACCGGAGAATCGGGACCCCTGGAAGGAGCCGGCGATCCCCTTGGGCACCGTGAGGAGCAGTACCCAGATGACCGCCCCGAGAACCAGCCAGTAGTACAGGGGGTGTCGTTCGATGATGCTCTGCTCGGTGAGTGCTTTCTCGAGCACGGCATAGAGCACGACGCCCACGAACGGTCCGACGAGCGTGCCGCTCCCGCCGAGCAGGAGCCCGGTGAAGAGCACCAGTGGTGATGCGGCGATGATCGAGGGGTTGATGAATCCTCGGTGGTAGGCGAAGAACACTCCTGCCAGCGCTCCGATGGCGCCACTCAAGGAGAAGGCCAGAATCTTCACCGACGACACGCGAATGCCCAGTGCGGATGCTGTGTCGGCCGACTCACGGACGGCTTGGAAGGACCGTCCAGTGCGGCTCTTGATCAGGTTGGCGTGGAGCACCACGACGAGAAGGGTGACGCCGAGGACGATCAGGTATCGGGGCGTCGGTTTGAACCAGAACTCGAAGCCGCGTGGCGACGGGATCCCGTCCTTGATGTCGACGCGGTTCGGAATGGAGTTGATGCCGTCCTCGCCGAGCGTGACGCCGCGCCACTCCTTGGCGATCTCGTCGAGCACGTTGTTCAGGCTGAGCGTGATGATCCCGAAGTACAGGTAGGTGGCCCGCAGAGAAATGGCGGCCGAGAACGCGCCGATGGCTGCGCCGGCGGCGAGAGCCATCGCGATGACCGCGATGATCGGCCAACCCTGGCGGCTGGCGAAGTAACCGGCCGCATAGCCGCCGATCCCGAGGAAGCCGGCGTGCATGAGCGAAAGGAGCCCGGCGTAGCCCATGGCGATGTTGAGCGAGTACACGAGCATCACGCTGACGAGCGTTGACGTGCCGAGGTCGACGTACTCCGGGGCCGGCGACAGGATGCTGATCTGTCCGGCGAGCAGCGGCCAACTGAGCAGGAAAGCGACTCCGATGAGGGGGAGCAGCTTCGGCCGGAGGTCGTACCGATCCGGCACGTCAGTGACCTTCCATGGGTTTGCCGAAGAATCCACTGGGGAAAAAGAGGAGCGCCACGGCGAGTGCTCCGGCGACGACGATGTTGCCCAGCGACGCACTCACTTCGTTACGCACGACCGTTTCGAGGAATCCGATGAGCAGTCCACCGGCAAGGGCACCCTTGGCCGACCCGAGTCCGCCGATGACCACGGCGGTGAAACCTTTGAACGTGTAGTTCAGACCGCTCGCCGGTCCGACGGCAAGCAGCGGCGAAGCGGCGAAGCCAGCAATGGCCGTGACGAGTACCGAGGCGATGAACGAGATGAGCGTCACCGTCTTCACCCCGATCCCCATGAGCTCGGCGGTGTCCGGGTCGTGTGCGGCGGCGCGGAACGCCCGGCCGTAGATCGTCCGCTTGAGAAACTGGTCGTAGGTCAGCATGATCACGATCGCCACGGCGAAGGCGAAGATCTGCTGTCCGGAGATCTGACCATCGAAGAAGCTCGAACCCTGCGGTCCGTCGCCTATTCGGAACGTTCCGGCAACGAACGGTTCGGGCTGGAGGAACCCGCTGAAGTTCTCGAAGACCAGCGAGAGCAGCGAAGAGAAAATCAGGGCAGCAGCGAGCGTGGCGATGATCCACGCGTTGCGTGAGCCCGAGATCCGCACCGGCAACATGATCACGAAGTGGGAGAGAACGCCGCCGAGCACGCCGGCGACGAGAAGGACCAACAACGTCGGCGCGATGCCCCACTTCCATTGCGCAAGGCATTTGAAGGCGACCGCGGCGCCGAGGATGAGCGCCTCACCCTGAGCGAAGTTGAGGACACGAGTCGGCGCGAACACGATCGTGAAGCCCAGGGCGACCAGGCCATACACGGCGCCGAAGTACAGCGCCTCGATGATGATCCCGACGTTCAACGTCGCTCCTTGTCAGCGAGTCAGTGAAGCGAAAGCGGGGCGCCGAGAACCACTGTCTCGACGCCCCGTGTTCTGAGCACGCGTCGGCGACGCTTGCTCAGAAGCGACTACTTGGCGGAGTCGGCCTTGCGGGCCAGCTCCACGTACCAGCCCTTGGCATCCTTCTTCCAGCGCCAGAGATACAGGTCGGTCACCTCGTGCGTCTCGTGGTCGGTTACCGAGAACGACGCCGGTACGCCGGACGGAAGTTCGCCGTAGTTGAACTTGAGCGACTCCCACGACTTGACCACGGCGTCGGCGTCGACGCTCTTGGCCTTGGCGACCGCGGTCGCGTACATGACGATGCAGTCGGCGATGATCGCTGTTCCGGCCCACTGCTGCACGGGCTGCTTGGTGCCCTTCTCGTAGCCGAAGCGCTTGATCACTTCGGAGCTGTGGGCGGCGTAGCCCTTCGGTTGTTGGTCGAGCGGGATGCGGCTGAGCGCGCCCTGGTAGGGGGCCTCGTAGACGGCGTCTTCCATGCCGTCACCGCCGGAGTCGACGACGAGGTAGCTGCCGAGGCCCGAGCCGCCGACGAAGATGCCCTTGAAGCCGGCGGCCTTGGCGGCCGACACGGTCTTCGCGGCGTTGGCGTCGTTGTCGATCCAGATCGCTGGGTTCAGTTCAGGACGGGTCTTGAAGACGTCGAGGAGTTCTTTCACCTGCGGTGCGTGTGTCTGGTCGCTCGCCTGGGTGAACGCGGTGCCTGCCCAGACGATCTTCAACTTGTCGGCGGCGTCCGGGATGAGCTTGTCGTAGTCCTTGCCGGTGGCGTTGTTCGTGTAGATCAGGCCGACCATCCCGATCTTTTGCTCCTTCAGGTACTTGAGCGTCAGGGGGACGACGTCGGCCGCCGCGTCCTGGGCCCGGAACCCGTAGCGGAGCACAGTGCCGAAGCCCTGGTCGGACGCGACGCCGGCCTGGCAGTTGACCTTCTTGCCCTGTTCGTAGACGCCTTTCACGGCGGCGTACGTACCGGAGATGGTCGGGCCGATGACGAGCCCGACGCTCGGGTCGTTGACGAATTCGCGCGCGTTGTTGTTGGCCTTGGCGGCATCGGTGACGGCGGGTCCGCCGTCGTCACGGGTCACGAGCTCGAGCTTGGCCCCACCAATGCCGCCGGCGGCGTTGATGCGGTCGATCTCCACCTGGATGGAGTTGCGCTGGAATGCGCCCAAGAAGGCGAATGGTCCCGAGAGGATGAGGCTCGCACCGATTTTGATCTTGTCCTGGCCGAGCTTGAAGCCGTTGAGATCGATCTGCGAATCGGCTGATGCACTGCTTGCGGCGGGCGCGGACGGCGCCGCCGTGGCGGCAGGGGCCGCGGTCGTGGCGGGCGCCGCGGTCGTGGCCGGTGCCTTGGTGGTGACCGTCGCCTTCTTCTTGGTCGTCTTCTTTTTGGTGGTTGCTGCGTTGGTGCTGCCGACGGTCGTCGCGATCATGGCGGTGGCGACGAGGCCGGTGATGAGTAGACGAGTGCGATTCCGCATGAAGCGCGCCTCCAGTGAGGTGGGTGGGGTGTGGTGGATGCGACCGTTCCAATCAGTGGAACGGCGTTCTGCTACATGGAACAGTACCGAAACAAGCGGTGGAGCGACAACGGCAGCAGTGTGAACGGCACATGACGACGTTGTTCACACAACTTCCGGCGAGGGGTCCGCCGTTGCGGGAAGCTGCAGGGGGCCGGGTCGTGACGGCAGACTCCGCGCTGCGTCGTGGAGGCCACTGACGTCGGCCGCCGAGAGGGCCCGACCGGCGTTGAGGGAGAACTTCACTCCGAGCTCTTCCAAACTCAACGGGTTCTCCGGGCCGCCTCGGTTGGCGTTGACCCGAACTTCGAGCGTCGTTCCCCGGTGGGTCACGACTCGGAGGACCGCCGGGAACTGGTGCGGGAACATCTCGGTGCACGCGTCGTCGGCGACACACGTGACTGCTGCAGCGAGGCGGAGTCGTTCTGGATCGGCGGCGTGCGCGTCGGTGAAGTCGTCGAGGTAGACGCCGAGCCCGCCTCCGCCGAGGAGGGCCGTGGCGACGGTGAATGGTCCGGAGAACTTCGCGTGATAGCCGGACTTCGGCCGGATCTTCTCGTCCCGCGGTTCGGCGATCGAGCGGAGGACGGGTGCCGGCAGGCCGAGTTCCATCGACACGATGTCGCGATGGTCGAGCCCGTGCACGGTTCGCATCGCGATCGCGGCATCGATGCCGGCGTGCGTGAAGTGATTGGACGGATACGGCTTGTAGAACGTTCGGAGCAACTCCCACCGCTCGCCGAGCCCGCCGACGATCGCCTCGGCATCGTGCCAGGACCGTGACAGCGCCTCATAGAAGCCGAATCGGCCCTCGAACACCGTCGGCGGGCCGGTGATACCGGCCTCAGCCATCTGCGCGCTTACCACCGCGGCGTGCGCTGCCCAACCGCAGTGGACACGCTTGATCGTTCCGCCGGTGCGGTTGGCTTCGATGAGCCCAGCCCCCATCGAGCATGCGATGGACATGGCGTTGGCCACGCCTTCGGCATCCAGACCGAGCAGCAACGCGACCGCGGCCGCGCCCCCGATCGTCCCGCAAATGCTCGTGGCGTGGAGGCCGTGCTCAAAGAAGATCGAGTTGCGAATCGACGGGTCGTACGAGCCCATCCCGAGGCGGTTGCAGATCTCGTCGCCGACCGCAATCGCGATGAGCGTTTCGAGACCCGAGGAGCGCTGTGTGTCGGCCGCCGCGAGAACCGCGGGGACGACCGACGCGCTCGGATGCAGCACCGAAGGGAGGTGGGTGTCGTCGAAATCGAGCGAATGGGCCAAGGTGCCGTTGAGGAGAGCGGCGCTCGGCGCCGGAAGCCGGCTGGCGACCCCGATGGCCGACGACTCAGGCGTCCCTCCCCAGCCGATCACGAGACGGCGAACGGACTCCCACGGCTCCGGGCCGGTGCCTTCCCTGGTACCGAAAGCGGCATAGGCATTCCCCAGCGCATCGAGCAATCGACGCTGGGCATCGTCGACGACATGGCCAGGAATCCCGTGGTCACGCGACGTCACGGCGAAAGCTGCCAGCTGCTGGACCAGGGTCGCTCCGCTCATGCGACGGACGTCCGGCTCATTGATCTGTCCACTTACTGAATCACCACAGCTAGGGGGCGGACCGGCGATCCTGTCGCTCCGACGAGCTTCAGCGGCGAAAGCACGAATAGGAACTCCGTGACGTCGTTCACGGCGAGTTCGTGGAGACGCATCGACTCGATGATGTTGATGCCACTCTCGACGAGCAGGACGCGATGCACGGGCAGGGTTCGGTGACCCTGCCCCGGCTGGATCTGCTCGAAGGCGATTGTCTCCGCACCCGCCATGGCCACGTGGCGCTCGGCGAGCCAGTTTCCGGCTGACTCGTCGGGACCCGGCGCGCCACTCGACTGTCCCTCGTACGCCGCCTTGTCCGACCAGAGCGTCGACCATCCGGTGCCGATCAGCACGGCGTCACCCGGCTTGATCTCGACGCGTCCCGCTTCCGCAGCGGCGTCGAGATCGTCGGCCGTGACGGCTTCCCCGGCGGAGAGCACGGGAACCCCTCGGAGCTTGGCGATGTCGAGGAACACGCCGCGTCCGACGAACGGGGGGATCTGATCGACGCTGTGCCTGCTGAAGCCCCTGTTGCTGGTGACGTCGGCAGCCGGGACGGCGTCGTAAAGCAAGCCGTCCTGGCTCACGTGGCAGAGCGCGTCGATGTGGGTCCCGACGTGGCACCCGGTCACGATCATCTCGTTGGCCGCCGATCCCCCGTCGGGCCTTGTCACGTCGCCGTGACGTCGGACCAGTGCCATCTGGAAGGTCGGGTGGTTCGGCGACTGCGGCATCCCGCTCTCGAAGGGCTGGGCGAGGTCGTAGATCCTCGAACCGGCGAGCGTGTCCCAGACCGACGCCGGGCCGGACAGAGCTGGATCGAGAGTGTTCATACGATTCCCTTCGCGGTGAGCTGCGCAACATCATCGAGCGTGAGGCCCAACTCGTTGACGAGCACGTCGACGTTGTCGGCGCCGATGGGGCGTCCTGTCCATTTGATCCGCCCCGGCGTGGCGGATAGTCGGAAGAGCACGTTCTGCATCCGGACCGGACCCAGCGTGGGGTCCTCGACGGTCGTGAGGGTCTCGAGGGCTTCGAACTGGGGATCCTCGAACACGTCGGCGACGTTGTAGATCGGCGCGACGGCCGCCTCGGCTCGCTCGAACTCCGCGATCACCTCGGCCTGGTTCCGCTGGGCGATCCAATCTGCCACCATGGCGTCGAGCAGGTCGGCGCGCTGCGCCCGCTCGGCTCCCGACGAGAACCACGGCTCGTCGATGACCTCCGGATGGCCGACCAGCCGCATCACGCGTTCGGCGATCGTGTTCGCGCTGGTGGAGACGGCCACCCATTTGTCGTCGCTCGTCCGGTAGGTGTTGCGCGGTGCGTTGTTCACCGAACGGTTTCCCGTCCGCGGCTGAACGATCCCGAGTTGGTCGTAGATGATCGGCTGCGCGCCGAGCACGGTGAGGATCGGCTCGATGATGGCGAGATCAATGACCTGTCCCTTCCCAATCCCGCCGGCGGAACGCTCGCGATCGCGTGCGAAGAGACACATCATCACGGCATTCGTTAAGGTAAGCGCGCTTATCCCGTCGGCGAGTCCGAACGGCGGCAGGGTGGGTGGCCCGTCCGGCTCTCCGGTGATCGACGCGAAACCGCTCATGGCCTCCGCGAGAGTGCCGAACCCGGCGCGATGGGCCATGGGGCCGAACTGTCCGAACCCGGTCACTCTCGCGATGACCAGACGCGGGTTGATGGCGTGGAGTACGTCCGGTCCGAGGCCCCATTTCTCGAGCGTGCCCGGCCGGAAGTTCTCGACGACGACGTCGGCATCGACGACGAGCCGTTTGAAGACGTCGGCACCCTCGGGCGCTCCGAGGTACAGCGACAGGCATCGCTTGTTGCGGGCCAGCTGCGCCCACCAGAGCGCAACCCCGTCCTTCGACGGTCCGTGCGTCCGGGCCGGGTCGCCGCGGGGGTGTTCGATCTTGAGCACCTCTGCGCCGAAGTCGCCCAGGATCGTGGCCATCAGCGGCCCCGCGAAGAGCGTCGCCAGGTCGAGCACCTTGATTCCCGCGAGTGCTTCGGGTCCCAGGTCAGGAAGCATGATCGAGTCGACGGGGTCGGCGGTCTCGCACGGTCGGCTGTTTCGAATCAGGAGGCATCGGGGGGCGTGCTTTCCACCGACGTGGTGTGGAACCAGTCGGCCTCGAGGATGCGGGTGATCTGTTCGACGCCGACATCCGCGTCGAGGCCACTCGGGGGTGCGAACACCACGGTGTCGACGCTCCCGCGATAGCGGCCGAGCTGGTCTCGACACGAGCGTGCTGTTCCGGCGATGCCCATCTGCTGCACCAGTTCCATCGGGATCGCCCGAACGGCGTCATCGAGTCGGCCTTCCCGTGCCAGAGCCATGGCGGGCCCCACGTCGAACCCCGCGACGCGGGCGACGTCGGCGAGGTACGGGACACCGAGGTACATGCGCAAGCTCTCACGGAGGCGTTCCCATGCGAGGTCGGCGTCGTCGTCGATCGAACATCGGAGCATCAGTATCCGTTCGGTGCGCTTGACCGCCATTGAACGGCGCTGTTCTCCCTGATCGACGGCTGGGACGAGCGAGTCGCGGAGCCCCGAAATCGTGTGGATGACGTTGAAGTAGACACCGTCGGCGATCTCGCCGGCGAGGCGGGCCATTCCGGGGCGGGTTGCCGCGAGCACGATTGGAACGGCCGCCCGTAGGGGCTGGGTTGCCCGCCGGTAGCCGCGCACGGAGAAGCGTGTCCCGTCGTAGTCGACCGTGCTTCCTGTCGGGGCGCTGAGCGCGCGTCGGATCACCTCGACGTATTCGCGCATACGTTCCAATGGCTTCGACGGGTCGATGCCGTAGTGATCGCGATTCCAGTGGTCGGGCATGGTCCCGAGTCCGAGGGTGAATCGCCCGCCGCTGATCTCGTCGACGGTGGCAGCCGCCGTCGCCGTGAGGATCGGTGGCCGGACCCACGTCGTCACCCCGGTCATGATGCGGGTGGTCTCCGTCGACGTGGCCATGGCCGTGGCTGCGGCGAACGAGTCATGGGCGGCTTCGCCGACGGAAACGGTAGGGAAGCCGCATCGTTCGGCGAGCGATGCCAGCGGCATCGCCCGGGGAAGGGGGATACGGGCCAGAGACAGGCTGATGCCGAACTCCACGGTCCCTCCCTTCCCGCATCTGGTGCGCACGATCGTCGGATGCCGGGGGTTTCCGGCACCTGAGAAGTCGAGCGTAATCCGGAGTCATCCAGTGTTTCGCTGAGCGGGACGGCAGTCCACCAGGTGGAACAGTCCGGGATCGTGTGGAAGGGTGGAGGTCATGTCCGCACCAACGGTTCGACGGGTGCTCGTGGAGCACATGGGAGAGCCGCCGACGCTCACGGTCGGCTCGGCGGTCCTCGACGGCTCCCCGTTCGGCGACGAAGAGTTGCTGGAGGTGGAACTCGTGGCCGCCGACGTCGTTCCCCTCGACCGCCAGATCGCTGCGGGAAGGTTCCCTCCGGCCGGCTCTGCGCCTTACCAGCCGGGAGTGTCGGCGGTGGGTCGACTTGCCGACGGTTCGTTGGTGTCGGTTCAGGGTGGACACCACCGGATGGGATTCGGGCGTCCAGGGTGCTTCGCCGACCGGTTCCTGGCGCCGGTCTCGGCGTGCCTCCCGCTCCCCGCGGGGCTCGATCCGCTCGTGGCCGCGGCCGGCGCGGAGACCACCACCACGGCGTACCTGCTGCTGAACGATCACGCCGCGCTCGTTTCCGGGGAGCGGCTGCTCGTGCTCGGCGCCAACGGTGGTGTCGGCCGCGCCGCGGTGGCGCTCGGCGTGGCGGCCGGGGCTGAGGTGATCGCCGCATCACGTCGGCCTGCCGACCTCGACGTTCCCGCAGGTGTTCGGGTCGTCGGGTACGACGAACTGGCCGGGCTCGGCGCGAACGTCATCATCGACCCCGTCGGCGGGGATGTGTTCACCGCGGCGATCCGGGCCGGGGCCTACCGCTGTCGCCACGTGTTCCTGGGATATCCGGCCGGCGCCGTGATCTCCTTTGTGCTTCCGCTGCTCATGATCGCCGAACACCGCATCCTCGGAGTGAACGAGCATGCGATCGCCGAACCGGTGTTCATGGCCTCGGCGAGGATGGCGTTGGGAGCCCTCGCCGCCGGAACCGTCCGTCCCGTCGTGGCGTCGACCCATCCGCTCGCCGAAGCCGCCGCCGCATTCGCCAGCGCTTCTTCCGACGGCCGTTCCCTGCTCGTTCCGTAGGTCGATATGCGCGCGTATGACGCCCTAAAGGCGGTCCACATCCTGCTGGTGATCGTCTGGCTCGGCACCGACATCGGAACCTTCACCAGCTTCAATCGTCTGCTCGACACGTCGCTCAGCGTCCCCACCCGACTGTCGATGAGTCGGTTGTCGGACCTCCTGGATCAGGGACCCCGCTCGGCCCTCGTGCTGCTCTTGATGCTCGGCCTGTCGCTCTCGCACATGGGCGACTGGGGCTTTGGCGGCGCGGCGGGCGCGGTTTTGGCCTGGGCCGCCGCCGTGATCGGGATCGCCTGGTTCGCAGGGGTGTGGATGCAGTTCTGGGTTGCACACGCCCCGGCCGGTGCGGATCGTCCCTCGTGGGCGTTGCGCTTCGTGGCGACGTTCAAGGTGGTTGATCTGTGGTGGCGAGTCGGTGTTGCCGCCGCACTCGTGCTCGCCGCGATCACCTCGCTGGCGACCGACGGCGACGGGGGGATCATCGGCGCCGATTGGCTCGCCTGGAAGGTGTTGCTGTTCGCCGGCATCGTCGCCGATGGCGTGGTCATCCGGCTCCTGCTCCCCAAGCTCGGCACGACGATCGTCGGAATCGCCACGGGTGGTTCCACCCCTGAACGCGAGCTGGCGTTGGCCAAGCAAGCCGTGCCGCTGAAGGCGTGCGTGGTCGTCATCTGGACATTGCTCATCGCCATGAGCGCGCTCGCCGTGATGAAGCCGGGGGGCTGAGGTGTTCGGCGCCTACAACGTGATAAAACTCCTGCACATCCTCTCGATGGCGACGTGGCTCGGGGTCGACCTGGGCGTGTTCACCTGCGCATGGCTCGCCCGGAATCGGTTGCTATCGGCCGAGGCGCGTGGGCAGTTCCTCAAGCTTCTCGGCATTCTCGATCTCGGTCCCCGAGTGTCGATGCTGGCAACTATTCCGCTCGGGCTCACGCTCGCCCATCTCGGTTGGGGCGTGGCACCGTCCTATGGCGCGCCACTCGGTTGGCTCATCGCCGTGCTGTGCCTGGTGTGGGCAGGATTCGTCGTGCGCCAACACCACGGCCTGGGTCGGCTTGCCGTCCCGTTCGCCCGATTCGACACGGTGCTTCGAGTCGTCCTCGTCGTTGTTTTCAGCGGGTCGACGGTGGCCAGCTTCATCGCCGGGCCCGACGATGGCCCGGTCGGACCCCTCTGGTTGCGGTGGAAAGTGCTGCTGTTCGCGTTCACCATCTTCTGTGGCTTGTGCATTCGTTTCCTCATGCGCGAAGCCGGACCGGTGTTCGGCGCCACGCTCCGCGACGACGCGACACCGTCGGACTTCGACGCCCTCGACCGGATGATCCGTTCGCTCTATCCACCGGTCTTCGCGATCTGGGGCGTGCTCGTCATCAGCGTCTTCCTCGCCGTGGCCAAGCCGCTCTGATCCTCCGGGGTTCGGCGTTTGCGCGAGTCTTGAGGCGATGAGCGTTCCCGTGCCGAGTGGATCACCTGTGGTCTCGGTGCCGTGGCGGACGTACCGGTCCCGCATCTCCTACGTGCACGACGGACTTCCCGGAGAGATGGGTGACGAGCCGGTGCCGTTTGAGCGGGGGAGGGAGTGGGTATCGGTGTCGGTGTCTCCCGATGGCTCCCGCACACTGACCGCTCGTTGCGAGATCGACGACTCGCAGGTGGAGCGCCATGTGGTCTACGCCGTCGACGCCGGTTGGCGCCCGCTCGATGCATCGATCCGACTCAGCGTGCGCGGCGCGTTCACCGGGTCGGGCTGGTTCCGCTTCGTCGACGACAGGGCCGAGTGCGAGACGCTGATGGCCGACGGTGGACGTGTGTCGCAACGCATCGGACGACGCCCCGGCGATCAGGGTGAACACGCAACGTCGTTCGGCGCCCATCCCGTGGCGTGTGATGTCTGGCATCTGGGGGGCTACCAACCCCGGGGCGTTCCCTCGGACTCGGTCGGCCACACCGCGTTCATGAGCTCTCTGCTCCCGAACGGCGCGTCGGGACCGATGCTGTCGACGATGTCGTACGGCGTCGAGGAACTCGGCGTGGAGGACGTCGTGGTTCCGGCAGGCACCTTCACGTGTCATCACTACCGCTACGTGTTCGACGACGGACATCCCGACGAACACGTCTGGTACACGGGCGACGACCTGATCCTCGTGAAGATCCGTTGGGATCTTCTCCGCACCACCTACGTGCTCACGGAACTCAAGGGTGACCCGCGAGTCGGCCGACGAACTCCGTCATGATGGTCTTCAGCCTGCGGTGCGGGGTGCAGCGCTACGCCTGGGGATCGCCGACGCTCATGGCGCGCCAGTTCGGTTGGCCCGTCACGGGTGAGCCCATGGCCGAGTTGTGGGTCGGCGATCATCCGTCGCTGCCGTCCTCCGTTCACGTGGATGGCCACTGGCTCCCGCTACCGGAGGTGATCCGGTCGGATCCGCTCGGCTGGCTGGGGGAGGCGGTCGTCGCCGACTACGGACCGAGGCTGCCGATGCTCCTCAAGATCCTCGGCATCGGCGAACCCCTCTCGCTCCAGGCACACCCCTCGACGGCCCAGGCCGAAGCAGGATTCGCACGGGAGGACGCCCTCGGTATCGACCGCTCCGCTCCGCACCGTTCGTATCGTGATGACCGGGCGAAGCCGGAGATGATATGCGCACTTACCGCCATGGAGGTGCTGTGCGGTTTTCGTGATCTGACCGAAAGCCAGGAGCTGCTTCGAACGGTCGGTGGGCCGCTCCTTTCGTTCGCCGAGCAGCTCCGCTCTTCCGAGGATCTGCCGGGCGTCGTGGGCAGTCTTCTTTCGCTGGATCGGGCCGGGCAGTACCGCGTCGTGGCGGCCATCACCGACGCTCTCGCATCTCTGCCCGCTTCCGTGACTGCGGTGGTCGGGAAGATCGCCGAGCGGTACCCCGATGACGCCGGGGTCGCGGTCGCCCT
This sequence comes from Acidimicrobiia bacterium, assembly GCA_031418775.1. GTDB lineage: Bacteria > Actinomycetota > Acidimicrobiia > Acidimicrobiales > JANYDT01 > JANLQX01. Next base: position 631 of record JANOJN010000215.1, on the reverse strand, counting down.
GCTGCTGAACGCCATCCCCCTTGAACCGGGCGAGGCGCTCTACCTCCCAGCCGGGAATCTGCACGCGTATCTCAGCGGTCTCGGTGTCGAGGTGATGGCCAGCTCGGACAACGTGCTGCGGGGCGGGCTCTCGCCCAAACACGTCGATGTGCCCGAACTGGTGAAGACGCTCGTCCCCGTCACCGGACCCTGGCCGATGACGGTTGTGGCGGTGGACCCTGCGCACCCCGGGGTCGAGTTCTACCGTTCCCCGTCACCGGAGGTCGGCCTGGCAAGGATCGCGGTCACCGGTCCTGCAGTGAACGCGCCCGTTTCCGACGGGCCGACGCTTCTGCTCGCCACCGAGGGAACGATTCGCGCTGAGTCGGCCGACACGGACTTGTCCTTAGGCGCGGGGCAGGCGGCGTACGGCATGCCGCGGGCGAACGTCCGCGTCAGCGGGGAGGGCGTGGTCTGGGTCTCCCAGTTGTGGACGGCGCGCTGAGGCGAGTGCGAAGCTGCGCGTCTTTTGTGCAGCGCGTGCCTTCACCCACCTCGGCACCGCCGAGGATCGGCGCACGCTGAAGGGCCGATATGGGTCGGTTGCGGGGACGGGCGGCCGAGTCTGAGGGTTCGCAGTCGGACTCCGTCG
>JANOJN010000214.1:0-9374 GCA_031418775.1 Acidimicrobiia bacterium | reverse complement strand
GACGTCCGGGTCGTGGTCACCGTAGGCACCGAGGGCGACACGGAAGCGTTCGGCCCACTCCCCGACAACGTCAGCGTGCACCGATACGTACCGCAGACGCAGCTGCTCCCGCAGTGCTCCCTTGTCGTGTCACACGCGGGTTCCGGTACGTTCCTCGCATCACTCGATCATGCACTCCCGCAGCTGTGCCTACCGCAAGCAGCGGATCAGTTCCTCAACGCCCAACAGTGCGCAACGTCGGGCGCCGGGTTGCGTATCGCCCCGGCCGACGTGACGCGCGAAACGGTACGCCAAGCCGCTACCCAGCTCATCGAAGACGACCGATTCCGAAAGAATGCACAGCGCATCCAGAAAGAGATGGCGTCGATGCCACACCCGGACACCGTCGTCAGCCTCATCGAGGAACTTGCCTGAACAGGTGGCCGCCAGGTGAGCAAGACAAGGACATCACGTCGAAGGGACGAGATCATCATCCGCCGATGTAGGTTGCGGAAATAAAGCGAGGCAGACGTCGTAGACAAGCTCACACCTCCTCGACGACGCGGCCCTGTTGCATCACAGCCACGCGGCGGCAGTCGAGCACTTCCTGCCCGAGTACATGGCCCGTATCGACTGGCCGCTCACGCGGACGATCGATTCGTCGCAGACAGCGAACCTTGTCGTGAAAGCGTTCGGGATGGCGATCGAGAACGCCAGGCCGAATGCGTCTGATCCACAGCGACCACGGGGCGCTACCCGCCCAATACCTCGTGGGCGATCACTTGCCGCGCCCTTGACTCCGGTCTCGTGCCGTCCATGGGATCGATCGGTGATTCCTACGACAACGGCCACATAAAGTCATTCTGGGCCCGCATGCAAGTGGAGCTGCTTAACGGCCGGTGGTGGAACACCCGCCTTGAGTTGGCCAACGCGATCTTCGACATATCTTCAGATCTTCCACAACCGCCAACGACCCCGCAACCCATTACCGTATCGATCATGCCAAACCTTTGGGCCACACGCGGTGGGCGCTTCCTGTTTGCCAAGGGTACGCGCAAAGCTCGACTCGTCGTCGTCGGTCTGGCCGCTTGCACCGGCATCGGCGCCGCCAGTAGCGCCCCGCACGCGACCGCGGCAACTGGCAGCGCGTTCTGCGCCGAAGCGCAGACGGAGTTGACCAAGCTCGGCACGATCGCCAAGAGTTCCGGCACGGCCATGTCGGCCAAGGCGACCCCGGCCACGCTGAAGGCGCAACTCGCCCCCTTCCTCAAGACCTTCCGCGACAGCTCATCCAAGCTGCAAAAGGACGCGCCGGCCAACCTGCGCACGGCAGTGAAGACCTATCTCGACCAGGGCGTGAAGGGCATCGTGGCCCTAGAAAGGGTGGGCTGGGACATCAAGAAGCTCCCGCAGCACATCACAGATCCGACGAACTTCACGACGGTGATCGCGCCGCTCGTGGCGTACGCCAAATCGACCTGCGGCGTCGTGCTCCTTCCCATGTCCCAGCTGAGCGCCGAGCCGTCGTCGTCGACCACCCCGACGTTGTCGAAGACGGCCGCCGGCGAGCTGAATGTGTGTCCTCTGCTCACCCTCGCTGAGGCGTCGGCAGTGGCGAAGAACTCGGTGCAAGCCGGTAAACAGAGAACCGGCCTCACAGGTGCCACCACCTGCAATTTCAACTTCGAGGCGGGAAACACTCCATCGGTGACGGTGGCCGTAAAGCGGGGCCGTGACTACTTCGACTTCCTGGCCGGGCAAGGATCGAAGCAGCCGGTGACCGGGGTCGGGGATGAGGCGTTCACCTGCGATGTTTGCGGCGGCAGCAACCTTGTCGTATCGGCCAAGGGCTCGAGCCTTCTCGTCCGTGTGACCCGGCCGGCCGGGATAGCCCCTCCAACGCTCGCGGACCTAAAGGCCCTAGCAGCCCTCGTCGTTTCGCGGCTCCAGTAGTGACAACGACCTGGTCCTAACGAGCATTGACCCGGCTTCTGGGCTGCGCCACCAACATTGCCCGTTGCCCGACGGCCGCCGGTGATGTGACTGCGTGTGGGACGGTCACGCCCACGCAGCTCGGCGCGGTCCGGTGGTCGTGGGCTGCATGCGGCGACACTCGGCATCGTCACACTCCGCACCACGCTGGGAGAGGTGCCGGTCAAGTGCAGCATGGATCACCAACGGACAGTTTCCAAAGCGTGGTCAGAAAAACCGTCTGGGGAATTGGGTCAGCCGGGAACGTGTCGAACGGGCCCGCGGCCACCGAGCTGAGTGTTGCTGAACGCGCTGAGCTCGTGAGCTCCTCGCTTCCGGTACAGCTCTGAAGGTTCCATTGTGTCCAAGCCGCCGTATCGGGTCTGTTCGTCGGCCGATGCTCTCTCGAGCATTAGTACGGTCAGTCAGTCGTATTTGACGGCGGACGCCGCCATGGCAATTCGACTCGAACAGTCGTCGTGTCGATCAATAGGACGAGCGACGAGCGATCCGTGGCCGGTCAGGGGTACTTCCTCAACTTCGCTCGGATCGCCGCCATCACATACTCCGCAACGTCGGCGGCCGATGTCTTCACAGTGGTGGCCTGGCTTAGCGCTCGCCACGAGTCCGACGAGAGCGGCCGAACGACCTGCATCGCAAGACGGCGATGACCCTGCCATTGGTGTCGCGCTCTTCGGTGACGACATCGATCGTGGGATCCTCCGTCGTTGCCACCACCCTGAACGGCATCGGCCAGCACTTGCCTCCTTCGCTTGCGATCGGCCCGCCGTACGCATGTGCCACCTCCAGGGCACCTTGTTCGTTGTGCGGCGTCGAGCCTCGCGACAAGTCCAACGATGTGTCCTCGCCGACAGACGAACTGTCGGCGTTTCTCGTGACACTGCCTGTCCGGATTGTCTCGCCCCGGGACGTCACCCCATGCGCCACCGCGGTCGAGTCCCCCGCTGCGGCGGATGCTTGCGTCAACGCCCGCCTGCGCCCGTACCTCGCGCTCCGCGGCGGACGAAAGGATGACTTCTCCCGACTCGGACTGCTGCTTGGTCCGACGAGACTCGGGTCCGTAACGACGGTGGTGGCAATCACCATTGCGACCGTCCTCGTGGTTCCGCCGCAGCTCGGACACGGCGTCGCATCCCACGGAGCGCCGCAAGTCGAACAGTGTGCGTCTTCAGCCATGCCTCGATTGTTGCGCTTCAACTGCGGATCGTGGTGGCGAAGTGCAAAGGCGCTCGCCAGCGGACACGGCTCATGGAGAATGCGGCTGCGCCGAGCAACGCCGGCGAATCCTCCATGATCGTCAGTGAAGTTCGCGTCGGGGTCCCGACCCGTCGCGCACCTCGCACCTCGTCCACGATGAGCACGCTCCCGCCATGGCGCTCGCCGGCCGATCCCAAGGCGGGTGCTCAGCGACGCAGCGGCTTTACGACCGACGCCGCGGCCGCTTCGAACGTGAACGGTGAAGCGCAACCTGCACCATCCGTAGTTGCGTGGGAGAGGCATAGGTTCGTGGCCGTTGAACGCGGGGCTCCTCGGACGAGGGGTTGGGAACGGATGACGGCAGCGGACAGCCATTCGGCACATGGCCTTGCGAACCTCGCCGTCCGGCTGCCTTGCGCACGGTGACGGGTCTACCCCGAACGCATCACCCCTTTAATTTGACCACCCGACCCGCTTACACAGACAACTTGAAGCGAGTTGACGGTACGTCCATCAGACGACTCGATCCGTGGTGCTGGCGAAGCGGGATGTGGCAGTGATGTCGTCGTCCATGAGGCCATTGTCGGGCGGGGGCGTAGGCGAAAAATGGGGGTAACCCCCGATTCTTCGCTCGCACGCTGATGCGACACTCAAGTCATGCCCGACACCGACACCTCCAGCACCGACACCTCCAGCACCTTGACCCTGCAGCGCTTTGGTCCGACGGACGACATCGGAGCCTTGCTCGCTGCCCTCGACGTCGACGGTGCCGTGATCGTGGAGGGCCTCCTGTCGCCGGAGGTGGTGGCCCAAGTGAACGCAGAGGTCGAGGCGGCGGTGGCTGCCGCCGATCCCGACGGCCCGATGTTCAACCCGATGGCCAAAGAGTTCATGGGCGCCTACACGAAGAACGTGCCGGGGGTCCCCGGCATCTCGCGCACCTTCGCCACCGAGGTCATGTGCCACCCGACGCTGCTCGGTCTGGCCGATGGCGCTCTGGGTGCGGGTTGTGCACGGTTCCAGCTCAATCTGGGTCAGATCCTCGAAAGAGGACCGGGGTCCATCGACCAGTGGCTGCACCGCGACGAGGGCGTCTGGTCCGACGTGCCCAAGCCGCGCCCTGAGCTGGAGCTGGCCTCCGTGATCGCGCTCGTCGACTTCACCGCCGACAACGGCGCTACCCGAGTGGTGCCCGGTAGTCACCGGTGGTCCGACCGCCACGCGACGATGGATCAGCAGGTGAACCCGACTCCGGACCAGATCGCGGTCGCCGAGATGTCAGCCGGCTCTGCAGTTGTCTACACGGGAGGCGTGATCCACGGCGGCGGGGCCAACACCACCGACCAACCTCGACGCGCCGTGCACCTGAGCTACTGCCTGGGCTGGTTGCGCACCGAAGAGAACAACTACTTGTCCATCCCCCCAGCGATCGCCGCCGCGTTACCCCGGAAGGCGCAAGAGGTAATCGGATACGCCGTCTACGACGGGATCGAACGCGGCGGCGCCTACCTTGGCATGGTGCGCATGCAGGATCCCGTCGAGCTCCTGGCCAACAACGAGCTGTAGCGAACGCGCGAGCCTGGGGTCCATGAGCGGCGAGGACGGACCCACCCTCGAGCAGGGTGGGCGCGACGCACACGCTGCCGGCGATTACGAGGGTGCCGCCGCTGCCTACGAGCATGCGTTCGCGGCCTATCGGCGCGACGGTGAGGTCCTGGCGGCGGCGCGCTCGGCGCGCACCGTCGGGTGGTTCCGGGGCTGGGTGTTCGGGGACTGGGCCGTGCACCGCGGCTGGGTTGCTCGGGCCCGGCGCCTGCTCGAGGCTGCCGACCACGACCTGGACCGAGCCCGCGGCTGGGTCCTGCTCGACGACGCGCTCAGCGGGAGCGACTTCCACGAGCAGCGCCGGCAGTACCTGGAGGCGATCGAGCTCGCCCGCCGGGCAGGTGATCACGATCTCGAGTGCGACGCCACGGCGTCTCTCGGGATGATGCTCGTCTTCAGCGGTCTCCTCGAAGAGGGTATGGCGCACCTCGACGAAGCGCTGGCCGCGATCTGCGGTGGCGACGTCGCCGAGCTGCCTGTCGTCGAGGGCTGCCTGTGCGGAATGCTCACCGCGTGCGAGCGAACGCACGACATCGGCCGCGCCGACGAGTGGCTCCGCGCAGCGCAGCGGGTGATGCAGCGAGGCAACCTCGTGTCGGTCGCCGGGTACTGCCGCGCGCATTACGCCGGCATCCTCATCGCGGCTGGTCGGTGGGGCGACGCCGATGACGAGCTCACCGCCGTGCTCCACCAGCTGCCCGCCGGGGTGGGGGTCTGGGCCAGCGCCCGCTGCCGCTTGGCGGGGCTGCGCATCCAGCAGGGCCGGCTCGAGGCCGCAGAAAAGCTCCTCGTCGGGCTCGACCACCACGACGATGCCGTGCTCCCTCTGTCGGGGCTGCACCTTGCAAGGTCCCGACCCCAACTAGCGCTCGAGCTGATCGAACGCACCCTCGCCGCCGGCGTGCCCGACTACGCCGCCGGGCCCCTGTGGTCGGCCCTGGCCGATGCGCACCTCGCCGCTGGCGACACCGACGCAGCTCGACAGGTCGCAGATCGACTTCTCGCCCTTGCTGGCGAGCAGCCGGCGCCCTACATCCGCGGGCTGGCGGCGGCGGCGCAAGGTCGCGTGAGGAGCGCAGTCGGTGACCCTCAAGCACTTCCCTGCTGGCGAGAAGCCCTCGCCTGCTACCAACAGTCCAACCGAACGGTCGATGCCGCGTTCGCTAGCCTCGAGCTCGCCCGGCTCATCGCCCCCGATCGCCCCGACGCCGCCATCGCCGAGCTCGAGGCCGCCCACCTCGCCTTCGAAGCCGCAGGAGCGCGTCGAGGGGCCGACGAAACTGCCGCGCTCCTCCGAGCCCTCGGCGGGGAGGCCAAGACCGGACCAAAGGGCCATGGTGCGCTCACCCGACGGGAGTCCGAGATCCTCGACCTCGTGTCCCACGGACTCACCAACGCCGAGATCGCCGAGCGACTATTCATCAGCCCAAAGACCGTGGAGCACCACGTCGGTCGGGTCCTGACCAAGCTCGGCCTACGCAGCCGAGTCGAAGCGGCCGCGTTCGCAGCCCGACGTGGTTAGCGCGCCGACCACAGCATCCGCCCCGCTGGCACCCGGCGGGGTTCAGACACGGATGTAGCTAACCGCCGCCTCGTACCCGTCCCATTGGACCGCCACCCGACCCTCGCTGAGCGCGACGAGCGCATGATCTTCGCGCTGGAACCCGAGGAAGCCCTACGCAGGCTGCTGGCCGCGAGGCCTGACGAGGCGACGAGGACGACGGATCGGAGAACCCCGAGAAATAGATGCGACCCGCTGAACTTCGCGGGCAGCCAGCTGCCACGGGGCTCTTCCGTCAACTTGGTCGTTGCGCCGCCTTGACCGCCCGCTCCACGACCCCTGGGCGATCTCGGCGAGCTTGCGGTTCTCATGCTGCGTCTGGGGGCGAGCATGCCGAACGCGTCATCCGGCGTGCACCCGATCGAGGCGACGATCATGCCCTTCGCCTGACCGATGAGGTCGCGCGTCTCCAACGCCGCCCCGAAAAGCGTCTCAAGCGATTGCGCGTGACGGTCTTGGCCGACCTCCCGTTGCTCGAGCGGCTCGACAGCTCGTCGAGGCTGTTCACGACATTTCGCCGGCAGTGTGCGGTCTGCATAGCTGACCATCGGGGGGCGAGATCGCTACTGGTCTGAGGCTCAGGTCATCGTCCGGACCCACGTGCGCAGTGTGTTGGCGACGGCGGCTGCGTCGGGCATGGCAGCGATTTCGTCTGCGCATCTACGGCTCGATGTGGCGTCGGTCTCGTCGAGCACGACGCGCCGGACTGCAGCAGCAAGGTTGGCCGCGTCGAGCATTGCCGGTCGGAGCGTGATGGCCGTGCCCGCCTGTTCGCACATGGCGGCGTGCTCGTAGTTGTCGGCACCTTGGGGAAGGATCACCTGCGGCACGCCATGGGCCAATGCGCCGAACGTTGTGCCCGCTCCGCCGTGGTGCACGATCACGTTGTGAGCGACGCTGGGAACACCGAGGAGTTCGGCGACCAACGGGCCGGCGAGGGCAAAGGCTTCGAACAGCACGAGGTCGGGCGCGAGCGCCTGTCCGTGACGCAGGACGTCATCGATCATCTCGTCGACACCGACCTCGGCGAAGGCCCGAGCGAGGAAGTAGTGCAAGATGCGCTCGGGCGCGAGTCCGTCGCCGGGGTTGCCGCGCGTACGCGTGGCGAGTCGCTCGATCCAGTCGGCTTGGCTCCGTCCGGCCAAGGCGAACCGCGCCCCGGTCTTCTCGATGATGGGCGCTGCCTCCGGCCCCGACGCGACCACCACGTCATCACCACCCGCCACCAACGCCCCGATGATTGGTACGAGCGGAGTCACGTGACCGGCTCCTGGTGTCGACACCACCAGGACTCTCATGACGAGAACCTACCGTGTCCCACCGCCTCACCATCGGCAAGGAAACGTCGCCTCGGGATCACGAGGCGGGGTCGCGTTCTGCGCGCTACTCCTGAGCGCCGTCTCTACGCAGGATCGCCGGGCGTGTGCGGGTGGGCCTTCCGTTACAACTCGACCATGAGGCCCGAGCACCACTCGCGTGGTTGTGGTAGGCCCAACACCGGCAATCGTGCACCACCGGGTGCGCTGGCCCGATCCTCCGGGGGGTTATCGCGATGAGAATACGAGCCGTCGTCGTCATGAGCATTCTGACCGCAAGTACGTTCAGCGGTAACGCGATGGCTGCCACAACGAGCAGTAGCACCGCGGCCGACGCCGCCTCATTCCTGAACGTTCTGAAGGCCGGCGCCAAGGCCGAGAATGCCAAGGATGCCAAGACGTTCCTAAAGCTATGGACCGACAAGGGACTATCGGAGTACGACGTCGGCTCGCGCAGCGACATCGCGGCCGGCAAGAGCGACAACTTCGGCGCCGACCCGGCGACGGTACTGAACTACGGCAAACCGGTCATCACCGCGAAAACGGCGACGGTCGACATTCAAGTCGCGGTCGGCGCCGGCACCTTCGCGCAGCCCGTCTACCTCGTGACGTTCAAGGGACTGAAACAGAACGGCAAGTGGCTGCTCAACGGATTCGAGTTCAAAGGCAGCCCGCCACCACCAGCCGGGACCGACATCGTGCAGGTCACCGCGGTCAACTACGCCTTCAGCCTCAACAAGACCACCGCCAAACGCAACCTCGGGTTCCACCTCGTCAACAAGACGACTGAGGCGCACGAGATCACGTTCTTCAAGACCCCAACAGGCGTGACGCTGGCACAGGCCCTGACGGCCCTCGAAAACGTCGACGGTCGCGAGCTCAAGCCGATCCCGGCCGGCTACCAGGTGAACCACATCGGCTTCGCCGAACCGGGCCAGACGAACGACATCACGTTCGCCGCCCCGCTCGCCCCCGGCGACTACGCCATCGTGTGCTATATCCCCAAAGGCGGCATGGACGACCACGGCGACCCAAAGGACCCGAAAGCGGTCCCACACGTGAAACTCGGAATGATCACCCTTCTGCACGTGATCTGATTCGATCACCGCACCACGAGTTCGAATTGCGGCGCCGACCACCCATACCGGCCCGCCACGTGCGGTCCTCGTCGGTAGTGGCTCCCAGACGATCGCGCCTCAAGGTCGTTCGTCCTCGCTTCGCTGTCAGTGGGCGCTCCACCTTGACCCACGACCGTCTGCTCGCGTATGAAGCGACCAAGGGCCCTTCGGCCCGAGTTCTCGCCGTCCATTGGTTGCCGCCGTCACCACCGGCGGCAACCAATTCCAAGCCGTCGTCGGACCCGCCGGCTCCGGCAAAACCGCTGCCCTCGACGTCGCCGCCCGCATTTGGGAACAGACCGGCCGCCGGCCCCTCGGAGCCTCGGTGACCGGTACCGCCACCGAAGTCCTCGAAGAAGCGACCTTCATACCGACACGGACGGTTGCGTCGCTCCTCGCCGAACTCGGTGTCGGCGGCGAACCCTTCACCCCGACCACGGTGCTGATCGTCGACGAAGCCTCCACCCTTTCCAACCGCGATCATCACGCCCTCGTCCACGCCATCGGTGCGGCAGGGGCACGGATGGTTGTCACGATCGGCGACCCCGCCCAACACCGTGCCGTTGAAGCCGGCGGACTATGGGCGCACCTCGTCGACACCCTCGG
>JANOJN010000213.1:0-9896 GCA_031418775.1 Acidimicrobiia bacterium | reverse complement strand
AGATCTCACGTTCGACGCCCCCTTCGGTCACGCCGGCGAACGCCTGCACGACTGGATGTTCGCCACGCGATTTGGCAAGTCGATGCTCGGGGAGCCCGGTGGCACTGTCGGTGTGGACAATTCGTTCGCCGAGCGCAACGTCCACGGCATCGGTGCCGAGATCATGGGCCGACGCAAGTTCAGCCCCCAAACCGGCCCGTGGACCGATGTCGGCACCGCCAACGAATGGCGCGGATGGTGGGGGACCAACCCACCGTTTCACACGCCAGTGTTCGTTCTCACCCACCACCAGCGGACGTCGATCGAGATGGAGGGTGGCACCGTGTTCCATTTCGTCGACGCCAGCCCCCAAGAAGCGCTCGAACTCGCCCGCAAGGCAGCCGGCGACCTCGATGTGCGCATCGGCGGCGGCCCGACCGTGGTGCGCGACTTCCTCGCCGCCGGACTCGTCGACACCATGCACGTCGTGCAAGTACCCATCCTGCTCGGCTGCGGTGTTCGCCTGTGGGACGGTCTAGAGAAGGTCGAGGAGCGCTACGACATTGAGGCGGTCGCTTCACCGACTGCCGTCACGCACGTCACCTTCACCCGCAAGTGAAACGTTGCCTCGATGCCCCTTGAACGCGTCGGACCGGGTACGCAACGACGACAAGTGGGCCATCGTCATCGCTCGGTGCGATTCGCGACGAGTTTCGACCTGACGGCGGGGGGGTACAGCAGCGTTAAGTGGTGGCGCTCGCGCGAGGGTTACGGAGAGAGCAACATGTCCGCAAATACGGTTTGCCTGTGGTTCGACAAGGACGCCGAGGAGGCGGCTCGCTTTTACAGTGAGACCTTCCCCGACAGCACGCTTGGGGCGGTGCAGTATGCGCCGAGCGATTTCCCGTCGGGCAAGGAGGGCGATCCATCACTGGTCGAGTTCACAGTCCTCGGCATTGCGTGCGTCGGTCTCAACGGTGGTCCCGAGTTCAGCACAACGAAGCGTTTTCGTTCCAAATCTCAACCGATGACCAAGCCGAAACCGACCGCTACTGGAACGCGATCGTCGATAACGGTGGACAGGAAAGCCAATGCGGCTGGTGCAAAGATAAATGGGGCGTGTCGTGGCAGATCACCCCGAAGGTGTTGACGGATTCCCTCAGAGGCGGCGGTGACATGGCCAAACGTGCCTTCGAGGCCATGATGCCGATGAAAAAGATTGACGTTGCGGTGATTGAGAAGGCCGTGGGTGGGTGACAAGACTGTCCAGGCGTAGGCGTGCAGCACCCCTCACATCTCGCCGCTTCACCCATCTCAGAAAGGGGGAGCTGACGTGCCTAAATACGAGGTCAACGAAAAGGCGCTTGTCCACGCCCGTCATCTGATCGACACCCGTCGCTACGTAGTTCGCAGCAGATGGCACGAGGCGCAGCCAAGCGCAAATGACCAGAACGCGTTCCTGAAGTCCCACACCTGGGACGAGTATGGCGCGTGGCACCTCGGGCTGAAGATTGAAGCATCCGACGAAACGAAGAACCGGTACGCGTTCGGTTTCGGCGACCTCCGTCGCTTGCACCGCTCCGGTCTCATCGCTTGCCATTTCCGAGCAGCGGAATTCGATCACAAACAGGTTGAACTTGCAGCCCACGACCTGCTGCTGACTTCTCGACCAGAAACGCCGCTGAAAAGGCGCCGACACTGGCGCACACAGCCGCCTAAATCACTCGACCGGCAGCATTCTCGGGTGTGGGGTGCAGCGTGACGGATGTAGCGGTGTAGGGCTCGGCTTCCGGGGGCGTGGCCGGTCTGGAGGGTGATCTCTCGATCGGATGCCCCGGCTTCGGCTGCGACAGTGACGACCCCGCAAAGACCGGTCGATTCAATTCGCAGGTCAGCCAGGTTTTCGAGCCCGGCTGAGTGCGTCCTCGGCGGATGGTTTGCCCATGGTTTGCCCATGGGTGTTCTCAAGTGGAGGACTGGTTGCGTTCGAGATGGTGCGGCAGTGCGAGTCTGATGGCGTCACGGACAACCTCGTCAATGCGTCGAAGGCCCACCTTCTTGAGGTTGCGGAGCAGCTCGACGTGACGGGTCGGAGTTGGATGACGAAAGCCGAGCTCGTTGACGCACTCGATAAGGCGAATCGGCGCGCCACCTCTCGTGCCGGTCGGACACGACCCGCAGAAGACGGATGTTGTCAGCCTCAATCTGCCCGGGTTCAGCTGCCACCCAACGATGATGGCCCCCCGGCGAAGTGGCGCCATGTTACGGCTCTCATGTGCGCCCGCCTGGCCGGCGACGACTGCCCCGGGTCTAGTGTCGGGTCGGTGGTCAATTGCAGTTGACGGCCCGACAAAGACGTTTCGGGTTCATCGACGCGAGCGTGGTATCGAGGCCTCGATTCGTTCGCTCGTGAGGCGTACGTAGGTGAGCGCTGATGCGGTCGCCCATGTGAGCTTCACCAAGATCGCCGCGCTCGGAGAAGGCGTTGGCCGAGCCGCCGCTTCCCTTGGCATCGACCCGCTGAAGGCAGTCACGTTTATTGGCGCCGACAGCCCTCGGAGAACCCGACCTCCTGGTCGAGATCGAAGCGATCGCCGTGATCGACTGACCAGACCAAGGCCGGTGGTTGGTTGTTCTTGACGTCACAATTCGGGGGGCCGAAGAGACCTTCTGCGGGCCGCTATCCAATGACGAGCGCACCGGTCGAAACTCTTCGAACCGACGCTGAGTTCTCCGAAGACTTTCCTGAGATCGTCGACGGCCGGGGGCGAACGCGGCATTGGCGGCGCTGAAGACTGATATCGGGGGAGCGATGCGTGCCTACCGTTCTGCTCGGCAGCGTCTGCGCGTTGCCAAATGACAACCCCGGTCTACTGCTGCGCATGTGGGTAGGCGAGCCTCATTACGTCGGTCAGTCGTTGCGCTTGCGCTTCGTCGAGCAGCCCGTCTCGCACGGCCAGTTCGGCCACCGGAACTCCCAGGCGGACGCTGTCGTCCACGAGCTTCTTCGCTCGTTCGTAACCAATGGCTTCGTTCAACGCCGTCGCCACCATCGGACTCCGCTCGACGCGCGAGCGCATGGCGTCTTCGTGGGCTACGAGACCGCGGATGCACTGAGCGGCGAGAGCATCTGTTGCGCCAGCGAGAAGGTTCACCGATGCGAGGACGTTTCGCGCCATGACGGGCATCATCACGTTCAGTTCGAAGGAACCCGAAGTTGCGGCAAACGCGACGGCGGCGTCGTTGCCGATCACCTGCGCCACCACTTGGCAGACCACTTCGGGAATCACCGGATTTACCTTTCCGGGCATGATCGACGAGCCGGCCTGCAGCGCCGGAAGGGTGATCTCGCCGAGTCCACCGATGGGGCCCGAGGCCATCCAGCGCAGATCGTTGGCGATCTTGAACAGTGAGATTCCAAGCCCACGGCATGCCGCCGATACCGAGACCAGCGCGTCTCGACCGCTCTGCGCCTCGAAGTGATTGACCGCTTCCTCCCAAGGAAATCCGGTGCGGGTCCGCAGGGCGTGAATCATCGCATCGACGTAGCCAGCCGGTGCGTTCAAACCTGTCCCCGTCGCCGTACCGCCGAGGGGTAGTTCCATCAGTCGTGTGAAGGCCACGTCCATTGATCCCCGGGCAAGATCGACCATGCGGGCCATGCCGCCAAATTCCTGGCCGAGGGTGACCGGGACGGCATCCATCAAATGCGTCCGCCCGATCTTCACGACGCGGCGAAACTGCGTGGCCGAGGAATGCAACTCTGTCGACAGCAGATGCATCGCCGGAAACAGGGCATCTCGCAAAGCCCGAGCGACCGCCATGTGGACGGCAGAAGGGACGGTGTCGTTCGAGGACTGAGCGGCGTTGACGTGGTCGTTGGGATGTATCGCGTTGCCCGTGTCGGCTATATCCATCGCAAGAGACGACACGACCTCGTTGACGTTCATGTTCGACGATGTTCCCGATCCTGTCTGAAAGACGTCGACGAGAAATTGGTCGTCGTACTCACCTCGCGCCACGGCGTCTGCGGCCTTGATGATTCCGGCGACGTCGCGCTCGTCGAGGTCCAACGTTCCCGAGGCGGCGTTCGCTCGTGCAGCTTCGGCCTTGATGATCGCAAGTTCGTGAATGACCGCCAGTGGAAACGGTTCCCCGCTGACTCTGAAATTTTTCAGAGCAAGCACCGTCTGTTCACCCCACCGACTCATGCTCAGGAACTCCCGTCCACGCCGCCGAGATTCGATGCCGTGATGTCTTCCGGTTTGCACCTTCCGGACGTGCTGCCAGATGGCGATTTCATCGACGCTGGCTTCAGGCCCGAACTTCAACACGAGGGTGGCCTTGGTCTGGCAAACCGGGCAGACGATGGCGAGAACCGCAGCCATGTCGGAGGGGTCCGATGCCCCCTCGAGTCGCCGCATGCCCTCGATGGCGACGTGGGCGGGAGAAAGGCACCATGAGCACGTTCCACACGAGATCTGGCCACCGGTGGAGGCGAAGGCGTCACCGACAAATCCGGCCTCGGCATACTCGGCCAACACATCGGTCATCGTCTCGTCGGCTGGTTCCATCGTCGGCCCGTTCACACGAACACCAGATTCAATGCCAACGATGTCGGCATCTGTCGACGGGCGGTCGGCGCTGAACCGGGGGGCGTTCATGAGCACACCGGGCGAGGTGACGGTCACGGGGTTCACGATGCCTCCAGGCCGGGTCTGCCGTCGGACGTCGGACCCACGAGGATCAGTACCCGTAGCCATCAGGATCAAACCGCGTCGCCGGCGATGAGCAGTCGCAATGCTGAGACTGAACTTGAGTATCAGCTTTCGTTTGGAGAGGTGATACTCCAAGGTTCGCGAACAACTGGTGGCCCAAGAGCGGCAAGGCGAAAGGGATGTCGGTCCCTTTGGCCTTCCCCATCACCGAAGCGCATCGGCAAGCGGATCGCGCAGCCTCGAACGTCTGCGAGACGACGTTGCGTCAGAGCAACGGCTGGTAATACGCTTCGTAGGGTTCGGCGCGTGCGAAGTCGGGATGCGAGCGGTCATCGAGGTACTCGGGCGCCGCCCGCAGACCGTCCTTGGTCATTCTGATGAACACCTTTCGGTCCTCGAAGTTGATTTGGTCGACGAGGCCCGCCGGGATCTGACGCTTCTTGCCAAAGATCCAAAAGCCGGTATCCACGACGATGCTGGCGCGGTCGATCTCTGTGGTCGACTCGTCGATCTTGCCGATATGGCCGTCGCGTGCTTCGACATCAAAGCCGACGATGCTCTGCCCATCGTCGAGGACCTCCGTCTTGTAGCGCCACAACTCGCTCCGATTAGGCACGTCCGAATTAGGCACGTCCTGTCGGCCCGGATCGGTGATTCGTGATTCCATTGGACTATTCCTCCTTATCGGATGCCGCCACAGGCACCCAATACGCAAGTACCCGCAGCGCTAACTTCCAAACCCCGAACGCCGGTTTACGCAGATAATCGGCGATCGGCCGAAACCTTGATCACGACGCATCGTCGTCATTCTCTTTGGTGAACCAGGAAATGTGCCGTCACTCGTCCGGTAGAACCTGGTGTTCACCACACTTCACGTATGTTTCGGTGTTACCGCCGCCGGGTACCTGCGGGCATATGGAAACCGATCGCGCGACCGCATCCACAACGATCGAGGCTACGCCGGAGGCGGTGTTCTCGGTACTGGCCGACCCGTCGGCCCACGGTGCCATCGACGGCACCGGCTGGGTGCGCGAGTCCCTGAACGGTGACCGGATAACCGCCTCCGGCCAGGTGTTCCGGATGGCCATGCACCACGAGAGCCACCCTGACAAGGACTACAAGATGGCCAACCGGGTCGAGGTGTTCGACGAGCCGCGGGCCATCGCGTGGAAGCCCGGGCAGGAGTCACCCGAGACCGGGGAGATCAGCTTCGGCGGCTGGATCTGGCGCTACGACCTCGAGGCGAATGGACCGTCGCGCACGACGGTAACGCTGACCTACGACTGGTCAGCGGTCCCTCCCCCCATCCGTGAGCACATCGGCTTCCCGCCGTTCGCGCAGGACCACCTCGACAACTCGTTGCAGCACTTGTCCGACCTCGCCACGGCGCTCCCGTGAACCTCACTCTCGCGTCGGGAACGCAGGTAGTCGAGGCGATCGGGTGTCGCTGGCCGTGACTCGGCGACCACCATCAACATCAATGCGGTAGCCATGGGCATCGAGTCTTTGTAACGACCATGCACCACTCGTCCTGCTCGCCGGCGGGACGACGGTAGCAAGTGGTTGCAAAGTTGCCAGCGGACGGACGCAGCGTTCGTGCACAAACTCTTCGTCGCTGACCTCGCAATGGGCCCCCCGGTCGGGGCGGCCAAGAAAGTAAGCGCACGTACATGTCGTGCCACTTCCGTGCCACTTCGATCGGAAATGAGGGGCATTTTGGGGTGCTGGAGGGCATGCCGGCGAAGACCCGTACCAATGCTGACCTGCATGAACGCTGGTCAGCGAGGCAGCATATATCGATGACCATCGATTTGCCAAGGTGAGGGTCGCATAGTGCTATCGAAAATTGCGGGCGTCGATTTTTTCGACCACCTTGCGTGGCGGCACTGAAGTCGACCGTTCCCACCGTTTCGCGCAGCGTCTTGCAGTCCTCGCGTCGTGTCAAGTCCCCGCGTCTGTCAGTGTCAAGTCCCCGCGTCTGTCAAGTCCCCCTGTCCCCGCGTCTGTCCCCCGCGTCGCGCCGCGTCAGATCCGCGTCAACTGCGACTCCGCCGCTCAGGCCACACCCCCTGTGAACTGCGGAAATGCTTCAAAACAACGGTGGAGGTGGGGGAATCGAACTCGCATCCCTCCGTTGATCGTCAGCAAAGTATCGATTGGGGTCCTTCGGGGCTTCCTTCCTTGTTGACGGTCGGGAAGGCCCGCCGCGGACCTTCGTGAGGCGAGATGCTCGTCAGTCCTCTCCGGGTACGAAGGGGGGGAACCATTCGGTTGGGGGAGGCGGACGGGGTTGAGCTGGAGCGCGATGAGCTGATCGCTCACGACGCCATCGAGCGCGGGGTCGAAAAGCAACTCGACGTCGCGGTCGTCGAGGAGCGCATCGCGGTAGAGGCCGACATCGTCGTCGTAGCGGGTCTTGGGGAACACCTTGTGGAAGCCGTCGAAGTGGATCCCATGGCGGATCTGGGCGAGGTCGTCCTCGAGCCGGTCCAGTGCGATGTGAATGATGAATTCTTGGGCGGTGCACGTGGCGAGGCGTCGATCGGGAAACGTCGCGGTGGCGACGCGGTTGCGAAGGTCTCGGGCCGCTTCGACGAGTCGACGAATGAACTCTTGTGGTGAGATCGACCCGCAAACGGGCTCGACTCGCGAGCATGGCCGAGCACAACCGCCGGTGTCGCCTATGCGCTGGTTACGCGACGCGAGCGGCAGCGGCTTCAAGTGCAGCGACGAGCGGCGCGTCCTGCTCGTCGTAGAGGTGGCCGTAACGATCGAATACGACCGAGACGGACGTGTGGCGGAGGTCGTGTATCCGCAACGGTCCGAGCTGCGCTCGTTCGAGAGCCGGCTCCCAGTAGCGACGTCGCCACGTCGATGCCCGTATCGGTCCGCCCTCCGGCGACTGCAGTACAAGGTCGTCGGGGGCTTTGCCGGAGATGTCGAAGGAATCGATCACGAACCGGGGCAGGGTGACGTTCCTCACCGCTGCCTTCGTCTTTGGCGGTCCGAAGGACATGTGCCCGTTGAGATCGACGAGCGTCTGACTTACCCGGACGCGCTGCGCGGGCACGCTGACGCCCGACACTCGGAGGCCCAACATCTCTCCGAGACGTAGGCCCCCGTAGGCGCCGAGGAGCACAAATGAGCGGTACCTGGCGTCGATGGTGTCGGCGAGACGATGAACGTCGTCGATCGAGAGGCAGCGCATTTCCTCCCGTTCGATCTTCGGTAGAGGCAGCCGCTCCGCCGGGTTGCTCGGGATGAGTCGATCTTCATGCGCCGCTCGGAGCGCCTTGTTGAGCACCTGCGAGATCTTGTGCACCGTCGCCGGGGCGAGCGGGTTTTCTGCGTTGTTCGATAGCCCTGCAAGCCAACGACGGAGCGATGTTCTGTCGATGCTCGAGAGTGGAACCTGGCCGAAGTAGGGGAGGACGTGGCGGCGCATGTAGATCTCGTCGCGATCGCGTGTGGATGGTCGCAGGTTGGTAACAGTTGGCCACCACTCGCCGATCCATTCGTCGAGCGTGATCTTCCCGCGTCGTGGGTCGACGAACTGTCCACTGACCTTTTCGGTCTCGACCTTGGCAGCGAACGCATCCGCGTCGCGTCGACGGTCGAACTGTCGGCTCCGCTGCCCACCGTCGACCATTCGGTATCGAACGAGATACGCGGACGAACCGTCTTTCAACGTGCGCTTGACGATCGATGCCATGCCGAAATCGTACGTCTCCAAGTGCACACCAGGTGCACAGACGCACCGAACGGGCGGGACGACTCGGACATGCGGGACGGCAAAAAGCCTGGTAGGAGAGGGTATGCGTTGCGAGATCCGACACGGTGGCGGGTGGTGAATGGCTCCTTACAAGGCGGGTGTCGGGGGTTCGAGCCCCTCACGGTCCACAGCTGTTACCGAAGCT
This sequence comes from Acidimicrobiia bacterium, assembly GCA_031418775.1. Lineage (GTDB taxonomy): Bacteria > Actinomycetota > Acidimicrobiia > Acidimicrobiales > JANYDT01 > JANLQX01. Next base: position 1,282 of record JANOJN010000213.1, on the reverse strand, counting down.
CCGGGCAGGGGCAATCGACGAACGGCCTCCGTTTTGCGGTCACTCGGTGGCATGACTGACGTCATGTCCCGCGTCTCGATCGAGCTATTCGAGGAGTTCGAGGTCGACGCCACGCTCCTTGCCGATGTCTGCGTGAGGTATGGGGTCGCCGAGCTTGCGGTCTTCGGTCCAGTGGCAAGAGGAATGGCAACGCCGACGAGTGACATCGATCTGCTTTACGTGATGGCACCAGGCAGCTCTCTCGGATTTTCGATCAATCGCTTGGAGGACGAGCTCGCTGAGGTGTTCGGTCGTCGTGTCGATCTCGTTTCCAAGCGCGCCGTTCATCGGATGTTGCGCGAGAAGGTGCTTGCGGGGGCTCGGACGTTGTATGCGGCGTGACGAGTTGCTGCTGGCCGAGATCGTGAACGCAGCTGGTGTCTTCCCTCGCAGTGGTACCATATCTTGTACGACTCCGAAGGGACGCACAATGAGCATTACCGCGAGCGAAGCACGCAAGAACCTCTTCCCCCTGATCGAACAGGTCAACGAAGATCGCACCCCGGTCGAGATCACTTCCAAGCGCGGTGACGCAGTGCTCATCGGCATCGACGATTACCGGGCTCTTGAGGAGACTGCTTACCTCCTGCGTTCGCCGGCCAACGTTCGGCGGCTCCTGGAGAGTATGGAGCAGGCCCGCGCAGGGAAGGTTCGGCAGCGCGAACTCGACCGATGAGGTTCGTCTTCACGCCCCATGGGTGGGAGGACTACACCTTCTGGCAGGCGACGGACCGTGCAACGTTGAAGCGCATCAATCGCCTGCTGGACGACGTTGCCCGTGATCCCTTCGCGGGGATCGGGAAGCCCGAGCAACTCCGTCACGCGCTCGCCGGAGCTTGGTCGCGCCGAATCGACGGGGAACACCGGCTCGTGTACCTCGTCGACGGGGACGACATCGTGATCCTGCAGGCGCGCTACCACTACGGCTGAGTCGCGGGCTCCTTGTGCACGACGTTGCTCTGAGCCTCAATCCACCGCAGGTGGATTAAGGATGGCCTTGGTGGGTTGTTGCTGTGTGATCGTATGCGCGCATGGTGTGTTGGTCGTGGGGCGGGGCGCGTTGAGGTCAGGTGGCGGGGTGTTGGGTGCGCTTGTTGTCGTCGGCCAGGAGCGCTCGTGGGCGGGCCGGTGGTGGCGTTCAGGTGGTGATGTTGATGGTGCGGAGGTGGGTGAGGATGGTGGTGAAGGTGTTGGCCCATGGCCAGCGGGTGGGGAGGTGCAGGGTGTAGCGGCGGGCGGAGTG
>JANOJN010000212.1:0-3759 GCA_031418775.1 Acidimicrobiia bacterium | reverse complement strand
GGTCGGGCGTTCCTCGGCGTCGGAGCCGGTGGGAGCCTCACGCTTGGACCCCTCGGTGTCGATCGCTCCAGGCCCCTCTCCGCGGTCCGTGACCTCATCACGATGTGCCGAGGTCTCTTTGCCGGTGGCCCTGTCACGTCGACGTCGTCTGTCGGGTCGCTGAGCAACGCCTCGCTCGGGTACGGCCGATCGGACGTGGCGATCTGGCTTGCCGGGCGTGGACCGAAGATGCTTGCCCTCGGCGGGGAGATCGCCGACGGTGTGATGCTCGACTTCCTGCATCACGACGTGATCGGCGATGCGATCCAGTTGGTGCGAGACGGAGCGACTCGAAGCGGCAACGTGCCGCGCATCTGCTATTCGACTCTCGTCGTCACCGACGACGACACGCTCGATATGGTTCGTCCACATATGACCTATCGGCTGGTCGATTCGCAGCCCGAGGTCCGCGAACGGATCGGCCTCGGCGAATCGGATCGTCTCGCCATACGCGATGCGATGGCCGACGGGCTCGAGGCCGCGGGACGTCTGGTGAAGGATGAGTGGGTTCTCCCATTTGTGATCGCCGGGTCCGCTTCAGCGTGCGCCGAACAGATCCGGGAGCTCCATGACCGCTACGGCATCGAGGAGTTCATGCTCCCGGTCCTGGATCTCCATCGCGCCGCTGACTACATGACGCGTATCGGACGCGTGCTGCAGCTCGCACGGGCATGAGCGCCGTGCCAGAACAGCACGGCCCTCGTTTCGATCGGCCGATCACCACTGTTGCCGTGTCTGCGGTCGTGGCGGACCTGGGGATCCGGTTCGCTGAGCAGGCGCCCCTTCCGGAGCTGATTGAACCGGAGACCGTGGCTCCGGTGACCGATCCCGTAGACGAACCTCTCGTCACGGTGGCGCACCGACGGATCAGAACGCTGGGGAACTACTGGCACGCCGGCTGGAGCAAGGCCCGCCCCGTCACCCTCATGCGGTCGAGCGCCTACGACCGATTGACCGCCGTGGCGGACGCGCTCCCGGATCGATTCGGGCTCGCCGTGTTCGACGCGTGGCGCCCGCTCGATCTACAGGCCGAACTCTTCGATGCCGCGTACCGCGGCCATGACCTTCCCCCGGGTTTCGTTTCACCGCCGGATCCCGACCCAACCACACCGCCGCCCCACCTCACCGGCGGGACGGTCGACCTCACGCTCACCATCGACGGCATCGCGCTCGCCCCCGGCGGAGGGTACGACGACTTCACTGATCAGGCCCATGCCGACTACTTGGAGGCCGGGCAACGCCAGCCCGATCGAGCTTCGGCGAATGACCGTGCAGTGCGCCGGATGCTGTTCTGGGCCATGCGGCAACAGGGCTTCGTCGTGCTCCAGCAGGAGTGGTGGCATTTCGAGTTCGGTACGCGCCGTTGGGCGGCGATCACCGGCAACGACCCGCTCTACGGCCCCGCTCACGTCGACGACCGCTAGCGTCAGGGCGACGTGATTGTGCACGCGGTCGCCCTGGGGGCGACCAGAGCTACAACCATGAGTGACGAAGTGATGGCGTCGTGGACGGCGCTGACTCGGGACTCGATCAGCGCGCGTAGAGGTCTGGGTCAGCCTCGGCGGTTCTCCGCCCAGGACTTGCCCTTCTCGACGTCGATGTCGTGGGGGAGTCCGAGGGCCCGCTCGGCCACGATGTTGCGCTGCACCGCCCAGGTGCCTCCGCCGATCGTGAGTGCAGGAGCGAAGAGGTAGCCGTAGTGCCACACCGGCTCCACATCGGGGTAGAGGCCCTTGGCGAAGTTGACCTCGGTCGGGGTGCCTCCTGCCGACACCGGAAGAGCGCCGCTCGGGCCCGATCCCGAGAGCATGCCATGGGCACCGACGAACTCTTTGGCCATCTCCATGACGTGCTGGCCGTGCTCGTCGGCAAGCAGCTTCTGAACGCTTGCCTCGGCCCCGGGCTCGCGTCCCTTCAATGTGGAAGTAAGCGTACGTAGTCTCATCAGGCGCAGGGTCTCAGCCTCGATGTAGAGCGCGGCGAGACGATCGCGCATCACGGGATCGGTCACGCCACCCTGCTTGCGGACGAGCTCGAGGAGGTCATAGGCGCTCGGGCCGGTGCCCCACAGGGAACCGGCGCCCGACAGCGACACCCGCTCGTTGCCGAGCGTGACCTTCGCCAGCCGCCAGCCGTCGCCCTCCTCGCCGATGCGGTACTCGACCGGCAGACGGACGTCGTCGAAGAACACCTGGTTGAACGAGTGTGCGGTGGTCATGTCGATGATCGGTGTCATGGTGACCCCGGGGAGGTTCATCGGGAGGACGAAGTAGGTCACACCGCGGTGCTTGGAGACATCCGGATTCGTACGCGCGATGAGGATGCCGAACTTGGCGTGGTGACCGCCCGATGTCCAGATCTTCGACCCGTTGATGATGTAGTCATCCCCGTCGCGCATAGCGCGTGTACCCAGCGACGCGAGGTCGGAACCCGCGTCCGGCTCGGAGAAGAGCTGGCAGTAGAACTCCTCGCCCGACAGGATCCCCGGGAGGAACCGCTTCTTCTGCTCCTCGGTGCCCCCGTAGAGAATCGTCGGGCCGCCCCACCCGATGCCGATGGCGTTGCTCGGCCGGCGGATCTCGGCCCGCCGGAGCTCTTCGTCGATGATGAGCTGGTGCTCCGGGTCGGCGCCGAGACCATACGGCGTCGGCCAGTGCGGCGCGACGTAGCCGGCCTCGGCCAGTTGGCGGCCGGTCGGCGTCGGGTTCGCCGCCAGCCAGGTCCGGACCGCGACGCGGCGTGGATCATCGTCGGCAGGTAGGTCAAAGTCCATGGACGCACCCTACCGATGCGCGTTGCCCATCATGAAGTCGCCGTCGACATGGGCTGATGTGTGGTCACTTCGTACCCTCACCGGAGGTTGCGGGCGAACAGTGCGTGCAGGCGCTCCCAGTGGCGCTCGGCCGCGTCCTTGTTGTACGCGTGACCGCGGGTGGGGAAGGCAAAGCCATGATGGGTTCCCGGGTACGACTCCACGCGGGCGTTCGTGCCGGTCGTTCGGAGATGGTCGATGAGCCCGTCGATGACCTCCGTGGGTGCGTATTGGTCGGTCTCGGCGCAGGCGAAGTAGAGCTCGCCCTTGACCTTCTCGGCGAGATAGGCGGGGGAGCCCTCACCGAACAGTCGGACGCCGTAGAGCGATGCCGCAGCGCGGATCCGGGCCGGGAACATCCCCGCCATGGCGAAGGAGAACGGTCCACTCATGCAGTAGCCCATGCAGCCGACGCGGCTCGACTTCGCCGCCGGGTCGGCGTCGATGTGGGCGAAGAGCGACTCGGTGTCTCGGGCCACCATGTCGTCGGTCAGTCCGTCCATCAGGGCGTTCATCGCCGGCCGGTCCTGCGCCGGATCGCCGGAGAAGAGGTTGAACTCCCGAACGGACCGGTAGTAGAGGTTGGGGAGGATCACGTAGTACCCGGCCGTGCCGAGGCGGCGCGCCATGTCGTGGAGTTCCTCGCGTTTGCCGGGCGCGTCCATGTAGAAGAAGACCACCGGATGGGGCCCATCCTCCTCAGGGTGGGTGACGAAGGTGTTCATCGCTCCGTCGGTGGTAGCGATGTCAATGTGGTGCTCGATCATCTGATCCTCATTGCGGGGTTGGGCCGGGTGAACGCTATTGGGACGCTGGTTTCGGGTCACAATCATGGTCGTGGATTCCTCGTCGCCCGCCGCCATCATCTTCCGCGTGGTCGTCGGACTCGTCGGAGTCTGGGCGGCGCT
>JANOJN010000211.1:0-2092 GCA_031418775.1 Acidimicrobiia bacterium | reverse complement strand
GAACTGATTGATGCCGTAGCCCCGGGCTTGCAGCGCCGGGGACAACGCGAGGGCGGCGCCGAACAGATAGGCGCCTCCGGCGACTTTGAACGGCTGTCGAGCGGCGAACATCACGACGGCGACGGCGACGAAGCCGCGGCCTTGCGCCATGTTCTCGAACCATGCCTTGGTGTATGCGGTCGAGAGGTGGACGCCGCCGATCCCGGCGAGCATGCCGCCCGCCACTACCGCGGCGTATTGCACGGGCAGCACGCGTCGGCCGTTCGCTTGCAGCACTTCGGTCCGCTCGCCAGAAGCCCGCAGGATCACACCCCAGCGGCTGCGGCTGATGAACCACCACAACGCCGGCACCATGACATAGGACAGGTAGACGAGCGGGTCCTGCCGGAACAGGATCTCGCCGACCACAGGGATGCTGCCGAGCACCGGGATCTCGACAGCCCGGAACGTCGGGGCGAGGGCTTGGACGTACGAAACACCGAACAGTGAGGTGAGGCCGAGCCCGAGGAACAAGATGACGAGGCCGGTCGCAAGTTGGTTGCCGCCGCGGTGCAACACGATGAACGCGTGGACGAGGGCGAGAAGACCACCGGCGAAGGCTCCGGCGAGAACGCCGAGCCACGGATGGCCCGTCTCCGCGGCAATGGCATAGCCCGCCAACGCGCCGGCCAGCATCGAACCTTCGGTACCGAGGTTCACCACGCCGGCCCGCTCGGAGACGGATTCGCCGAGCGCCGCGTAGAGGATCGACGTGCCGCCGCGCACGCCACCGGTGAGCACTTCTACGAACATGCTCATGCTCTGCCCTCTCGTTTCGAAAACCCGAAGACGCCGAGCAGAACCAACGCCATGAGCACGTTCACGCTCGCTGCCGGGAGCTTCGAATCGAGCTGGAGGCTGTCACCACTGATGGCGATGCTCGAAAGCAGGACGCAGGAGAGCATCACGCCGATCGGTCGGTGTCGGGCCAACCACGAGGCGAGGAAGGCCACGTAGCCGTAGCCGAACAGGAATCCCGAGCGGAGCTTGAACTCTGCACCGGCGAGCTGGGTGAATCCGCCGAGCCCGGCCAGGGCACCACCGGTGAGCATCGAGCTGATAATCAGTGCGCGTACGTTCAGGCCGGCACGACGCGCGGCTTCGGTGTTGCCGCCGACGACACGAAGCCGGAACCCCCACGAGGTGCCGCGGAAGACGGCGTAGACCACGACCGTGGCGATCACGGCGATGAGAAGGCCGAGGTGGACGCGTGCGCTCCCCCACAGCGGCAGTTGTTCACCGGGGCCGACGGCGCGGGTGGCGGGCTGTCCCGAGCCCTTGCGGTCTTTCCACCGGTCGTAGATGAGGAAGAACATGATGTCGATGGCGATGTAGTTGAGGAGCAGGGTCGCGACAGACTCGGCAATTCCGACGGTGATCCGCAGTACGGCGGCGAGCGCCGCCCACAGCCCACCGGCGATCGCCGCGGCGAGGCCCATCAGGATGAGAGCGATCGGTCCGGACGCCCGGCCGTCGGCGGCGAGGGAGACGCCCATCGCGGCGACCCCGCCGATGATCAACTGGCCTTCGCCGCCCACGTTGATCAGTCCGGCGCGGGCGGGGATGGCCACTGCCAGCGACGCGAGAATGAGCGGCGTCGCTCGCACCAGGATGCCGGCGATCTGCGACGAATCGCCGAACGTCGAGGTGACCATGTCCTTGTAGGCGGTGAAGGGATTCACGCCTTTCACGAGCATGAGCACCGCGAACAGCGCCAAGGCGGCTGCGACGGCGACCAAGAGTCGACCAATGCCCCGGAGCGCCGTGAGTCGCTGGGCGAGCGTCGCCCGGGGGCGCGATTCGGTCGGATCGGCGATCGGTGCGGTCACGCTCATGCGCCGACTCCCACGTGCTCGGGTTCGTCCATCGGGGCCGTTGTGCCGTCGCCGCCGAGCATGAGGCTGCCGACCTCGTAGCGGTCCGAGTCGGCGGGGTGGACGATTCCCGTCACCGCACCGGCGTGCAGGACGACGATCCTGTCGGACAGTTCGAACAACTCGTCGAGGTCTTCGGAGATGAGGAGCACCCCGCAGCCGGCGGCTCGTCGTTCGAG
>JANOJN010000210.1:0-10909 GCA_031418775.1 Acidimicrobiia bacterium | reverse complement strand
GCGCACGCCACGATCTGCCCACTCCGCGGCGAGTTGGCGGGTCAGTGCGATGACGGCGGCCTTTGACGCGTGGTACGCCGGGTTGGCGAACTCCGTTGCGCCCATGCCGCAGATCGACGCGATGTTGATGATCGAGCCGCTTCCACGTTCGAGCATGTGGCGGCCCACTTCGCGGGCGTAGTTCCACACACCGACGAGGTCGACATCGACGGCGTGGCGGAAGTGCTCCGACGATGTCTGCTCGCTGGACTTCCCGGTGTTCTCACTCACGCCGGCGTTGTTCACGAGGACGTCGATGTGTCCGTGCGCTTTGGCGGCGTCGGCGACGACACGTTCGACGTCGGCATCGCTGGTGACGTCACCGGTATGCGTGCTTACGGTCCGGCCGGTCGAAGTTCGTAGGTCTGCGGCAACCTGTTCGAGGAGGTCACCGGAGCGGGCGGTGAGCGCGATGTCGGCGCCAGCTTGAGCGAGGGCCGTGGCCCACACCACACCGAGTCCGTAGGAGCCGCCGGTGACGAGGGCGACTTTCCCGGAAAGATCGAAACCGGTCACTTCGCGTCGGCTTTGGCGGAACTGGTGACGCGGTGGTTGGCGATCATCGGGCCGCCGACCCACCCGCAGAGCTGGGGATCGGCTTCTTCGATCTCGCCGGAGATGTAGGCCCCGTTGATCTTGAACAGACCGGTCTTGCCCTTGTGGGTGACGAGGATATTGCCCTCGCCGTCCTGTTCGTAAATAGCCCCGGAGAAGGGGTGCTTAATCCCGTGCACTGGTTGCTCCTTCGGTGACGGGCGCGTCGGCGACCCATTCGGTGATCTTGTCGTGGAGCCATCGGACCTTCGACTCCTGGTAGTTCGCCAGGGTCACACCCGGCTTGAACGTGGACTCGAGACCCATCTGCACGTTGGGCATGTTGAAGAGGTCCTGATCGAACACCTTGCCGAGCATGCCGAGCTCTGCAGCGGCGGAAAACTTCTCGTCGACGGTGAGCCAATGGACTTCAGCGGGCTTCGGGCGCTCGCCTTTGAACGGCGACAGGAACAGGCACTCCATGATCGCCGTGCGGTGATCGTTGCCGTTCGGTCGGAACCGGTAGACGATGCGGTTGAACGCCCCCCACGGATGGAAGTTCGGGAACACCGTGTAGTCGAGGCTGTCCATCATCTCGGCGTCGGACATCGAGTCGACCTTGTCGCCGACGATCGGCCGCCATCGGGCTCGGCTGAGTTCGGCACCGAGGGCTCGCATGGTCTGTCCGTCGGCGAGGGTGAGCGGCGTCGGCGCATCGACACGGGTGTCGAGCATGGCTCGCAGCATCTCTTCCTGCGTCGGCTGGTTCGGCATCAGCGGGCTCGGCGTGCCGCCCGGCGTGACCACGCGCGAGAAGGTGTCCCACACGTCGATCTGGCTGTTGGTGTCGCCGAGGTACGTAAGTATCTGGGGGTGGGTGCCGCTCACGTGGTACGCCTCGGAGAACGCCTCCTGGGCGACCTTCCAGTTCGCCGGCACGATCTTGGCCACATGGGCCTCGGTGTAGGTGTTCTCCAGATCCCACACGGAGAAGTGGTCGATGAACTCGCCGAGGAAGTCCTCGAGCGATCCGCAGTTCGGGTCCATGTTGATGAACACGAACCCGGCCCAGGTGCCGACGCGCAGCTCCGGTAGCTTCCACTCCGCCTCATCTTCGATGTGGGGGAAGTCCCATCGGGCCGGGACGCTCTTCAGATCGCCGTCGATCGTCCACGTGAAGGCATGGAAGGCGCAGCGAAGTTCAGCACAGTGGCCGTCGTAGTCCTTCAGTCGGCGACCGCGATGCAGGCATGCGTTGGGGTACGCCTTGATCGCCATATCGGTGCCCCGGATGATCAGGAACGACATCCCGGCGATGTCGTAGATCGTGTGATCGCCGGGGCGAGGGATGTCTTCCTCACGGCACGCGAACTGCCACACCCGCTTCCAGATCCGTTCGACTTCGAGGTCGTGGAACTCCTTGGTGGTGTAGCGGTCCTTGGAGATGTCGGCACTGCCGAGGTAGCGCGGCGACTCCATGCGCAACACGTCGGGCACGGGGTGGGTGTCGGTATCGAGCAACTGCTGATACGTGATGCCCGGGGAGCGGGCGGTGAGCTTTTCGTTGCTTATGTTCATGTGTGAGTACCTGTCGTCGTGAGGGGACGGGTGTTGCGAGCAGTGAAGCGAAGCGGAGCGGCGCAGCACCAATCGAGCAGAGTCATGTGTGAGTACCTGTCGTCGTGAGGGGACGGGTGTTGCGAGTGAGTGAAGCGAAGCGGAGCGTTACGGGAGCGGCTCGAAGAAGTCGGCCCGTGGGGTGTGGGTGCTGTCGTACACGGGCTCGTCGCGGACGGTGAGGTACTTGCGGCTGACCGCCTTGCGGAGACCGAACTTCGCAAGCGTCGTTCGCATCTCGAGGTAGTTCGGATGGGCGAAGTGCAGAGCCAACGAGGCCTCGTCAGCCCAGAGCTCATAGACCTGAATCCGTCCATCGATCACGGGGTCGGGGCCGAAGCAATACGCCAGGCACCCGGGCTCGTCGTCGCGGGTGGCCTTCTGGATGGGTACGGCGGCGGCGACGCACGCTTCGCGCTGGGCCGGGTCGAGGTCGATTTCTGCCGAGATGACGATCACGACGCCGAGGTTAATTGATCGGCTGATGAATTCCACTTTCGGCCTCTGGGGGTCGTACGCTCCGCCCATGCGCGCCGCGGTCATCACTGGTCTTCAGCAGGTCGAGATTCGGGAGGTCGTGGTTCCGACCCCGACCGCCGATGGGGTGGTGGTCGACATTTCGCGCTGTGGAATCTGCGGTACCGACATCCACGCCTTCCAGAACGGGCACCCGTACAACCCGGCGATCTGCGGCCACGAGTGGGTCGGAACGGTCTCGGCCCGCGGTGCCGACGTGAAGCTGCATAGCGAGGGTGACCGGGTCGTGGTCGCCGTGCCGCCGGCGTGCGGTCGGTGCACGGCGTGCATCGCCGGGCAGCCGCGTTATTGCTCCGCGGTGTTTCTGGCAGCCACGGGTCGCGATGTGCGCGATCCCCAGCACGGTGGGTTCGCCCCGCAACTGGCGGTGAAGGCGAACCGGGTCGTGGCCGCCCATCCCGGACTCGACGACGATGAGGCCGCTCAGGTCGAGCCGGCGACGGTCACGTTCCATGCGGTCCGGGCCAGTCTGCTTCGCCTCGGTGACGTCGCCGTGGTGCAGGGCGCAGGGCCGATCGGCCTGCTCACGATGCAGTGGGTGAAGGCCTTCGGTGCCGGGCAGGTGATCGTGATCGAGCCGAACGATGAGCGTCGTGCCCTCGCACTCTCACTCGGTGCGAGCGTCGCGGTTTCCCCCGGCGATGAGGCGTCCACGGTCATACGTGAACATACGAAAGGGCTCGGGGCCGACATCGTGTTCGAGTGCGTCGGACGCGCGTTCGCGGTGCAGGGCGCGGTCGACAACGCCCGCCGCGGTGGCGCCGTGTGCCTCATCGGCTTCCCCGACACCGATGCAACGATCTCTCCGGCCACCTGGCTGGTGAAGGAGATCTCGCTCACCGCGTCGCTTGCCTACAACCACGAGGAGTTCGCGCTGGCGCAGCAGTTCATCGCCGACGGCCGCGTCAAGGTCGCGCCGATGCACTCCTCGACGGTGTCACTCGACGGGCTCGCCGATGCCCTGGCCGACCTCGCGAGCGGCACCTCCACCCAGACCAAGGTGTTGGTCGACCCGCGGTAGGGGGATCCGGTTCCGGACGCCGCGTCGGGTCAGACCGACACGATTTCGACGAGGTGCTCGATCCCGACGAGGTCGGCGGCGTTGCGTGTGTACAGCCGGGCATCATGAGCGAGCGCGGTCGCGGCGATCAGCAGGTCCATTGGTCGAGACCGCGGCTGACGCCCTGCGCCGGCGATCGCCGCCGCCAACTGTCCGTATCGTGCCGCTACCTCGTCGTCGATCGGAAGTGCGTCGAACGAACGCTGCAGGAATGCCAGCCTCCGCAGCCGCTCGGCCCGGGTCGACGCAATCGACGGCGCGGCTGCGAGCGGAGCTGCCTCGAGACTTCTTCTCATCTTATCGAAGTTAAAAAAGTTACGACCCTCCAGTAACTCTACGAAACTCTGCATACAGAGGAGTGGATCCGGTCGCGAACCCGTTCAATCCCGGTGCCGGGACGCCACCGCCGGAACTCGCCGGCCGCGACGAACTGTTGGAGACGGCTCGGGTTTCCCTCGAGCGCCTCCGCCGGGGTCGACCGAGCAAGAGCATGCTGCTGGTTGGTCTGCGCGGGGTCGGCAAAACGGTACTGCTCGACCGGATCCGCGAGCTGGCCGAAGGCCTGGCCATAGAGACGATCCGTATCGAAGCACCCGAGAACCGTTCGCTGCCGGCGATGTTGGCGCCGCAACTTCGGATTGCGCTTCTCCGTCTGAGCCGGCAGGCGAAGGCCGCAGACCTGGCGATACGCGCACTGCGAGCGTTGGCCGGTTTCGCGAAGTCATTGAAGGTGAAGTTCGGCGACATTGAGGTGGGCATCGACTACGAACCCGAACCCGGTCTTGCGGACAATGGCGATCTCGACCAGGACCTGATGGCGCTCCTCGAAGCCGCCGGCGACGCGGCCAAGGCGGCCGACTCTGCGCTGGTGCTCTTCGTCGATGAGCTGCAGTACGTCGATGAGGACGAACTGGCCTCGCTCACGATGGCCCTCCACCGTTGCGCCCAGCGCTCGCTTCCCATCGCGCTCTTCGGGGCGGGCCTGCCTCAGCTTCCCGGACAGATGGGTCGGGCGAAGTCCTACGCCGAACGGCTCTTTGACTTTCCAACGATTGATGCTCTGGGTCACGATGCCGCCGTTGCCGCGGTGCGAAAGCCCGTCCAAGCAGAGTCGACGAGAATCGCCGATGATGCCGTAGAGGAGATCGTTCGCGTGACCCATGGGTACCCGTACTTCTTGCAGCAGTGGGGAAAGCACACATGGGATGTCGCGGCGCGGTCACCGATCGAACGTGCGGATGTCGACGCAGCGTCACCTCTCGCCGTTGCCGCTCTTGACGAAAGCTTCTTTCGCGTTCGTTTCGATCGTCTCACGCCCTCCGAGCGGCGGTACCTGCGAGCGATGGCCGAACTCGGCCCGGGTCCTCATCGTTCAGGCGATATCGCCGACGTGTTGGACAGAAAGGTGAGCACGCTTGCCCCGCTGCGAGCCACGCTGATCGGGAAGGGAATGGTGTGGAGTCCCAATCATGGCGACACTGCGTTCACGGTTCCGCTCTTTGACGAGTTCATGCGGCGGATGATGCCGGGCGACGACTGGCGCTCAGCCGCGTAAACCGGTCCGAATGACCTCTTTCACGCGGTCAGATGGTCGGAGAACGGCGCGGGAAGGTCGCGTGCAGCGCCGTGCTTGGTAGCGCATTCGATCCGCCGGTACCGTGAGCGTGATGAGCGCTGACCCGATGAACTCCAGCCATGGCATCGACGTCGAGGTGTTGCGGGCTCATCTCACCGCGCACAACGGGATCAAGGGTCTCGAGGTGCTTGACCCGTCGGAGGTCGATCGTGCCGTGCGCATCTTCAACCGCGACGGTTTCGTCGTCGTGCGCGACGCGCTCGACGCGGATCAGCTCGCTCGCCTTCGCGCCGCCTCCGACGAAGCCATGCAGAGCATCACTGCGCTCGACCCGGATCGTTCGGGGAACCGGGGCTCGCACCGCTATTCGTTCGGCGGGTCGAGCATGACCCGGAGCATGCTCCACCGGCCGGAGTGGCAGATGCTCGTCGACCTGCCGACGGTGACCCCGATCGTCACGGCGATCTTCCAGTCGTCGGACTACATGCTGCGCGCCGCGAGCGGCGACTTCTGCCTGCCCGGCGCGACGCAGTACCAGCCACTGCACTCCGACATCCGGGACTTCGCCGATCGGACAACGTCGCCGTTCAGTTCGTTCCACGATCCGCGTGGGCACCTGTCGATTCGTGACCTTCCGTGTCCCTACGTGGCCGTCAACTTCTTGACGGTTGACGCCACGCCGCTCAACGGTCCGACGCGTCAGATCCCCGGCTCACAGCACGCGCGAGGACCAATACCGACGCTCGCCGAAGAGCCTGAGTGGATGCGCCTCAGCACCGTGTGTCCGGCACCTGCCGGCTCGGTGCAGATCCGCGACGTGCGGGCATGGCACGGGGGCACGCCCAACGTGTCGGACCAGCTGCGGGCCATTCCGAACCTGGAGTTCTATGCGCCCTGGTTTCGCGAACCCGTCATCCCCGGCATCACCAAGGCCGACCACCGCAAGCTCTCGCCCCACGCGCAACACCTCACGCGTTTTCTCGTCGCCGACTCCTCCGACGAACTCCGCACCGGCTACACGCTCACGCCGCCACGCTGAGGCACCTTGACAATCGTGTGGCTGGTTGGCGCCGAGCTGTCGACTTGGCGACGTTGCTTCGACGACAACGTGGCGCCAACCAACCACACAACGCCCTACTCGGATTTGCTCAACCGGTAAGGGTCCGCTTGCCGGCCTCTTCGACGAGCGCAGGCTTCGACTGGTGGAAGCGGGCCGAGCCGCCGTTCGTGGTCTGGCCGCCGTCGACGACGATCGTCTGACCGCTGAGCACCCGAGATTCGTCGCTGCCAAGAAACAGGGCCGTGTTGGCGATGTCGATCGGCATGCCGGCGATGCGGAGCGGGGAGGTCTTGCTCATGTTCTGCTCGGCAACTTCGAGGTTGGTGTGATCGCCGGTCATGACGGCGGCGGTCATGGCGGTGACGGTGTTGCCCGGGGCGATCGCGTTGACCCGGATGCCGCTCGACGCCAGTTCCGATGCGACCGACTTCGTGAGTCCGACGATCGCCGTCTTCGCCGCGGTGTACGCGTGCGGTCCGAGGCCGCCCATCACGCCGGCGGTGCTCGAGGTCGAGAGGATCGAACCGCTGCCCTGCGGGATCATCACCCGGGCGGCGTGCTTCATGCCATAGAACGCGCCATTGAGGAGCACGTCGATCGTGAAGTTCCACGAATCGGCCGTGGTGTCGGCGATCGGACCGATGGCGCCCACGACGCCGGCGTTGTTGAACATGATGTCGAGCCGCCCGAATTCCGAAACGGCGAGATCGACCGCAGCGGCGACATCGGCTTCGGCTGTGACGTTGCATCGGATGAAGCGGGTGGACGCGCCGAGCTCGGTTTGCAGGGCGCGGCCGGCTTCCTCTTGAAGGTCGGCGATGACGACCGATGCGCCCTCTTCGACGAATCGTCGAACGGTGGCCTCGCCGATGCCGCTTGCCCCACCGGTGATGACGGCGACTTTGCCTTCGAGACGTCCAGACACGGAAAAACTCCTCTGCAGTTGGAAAAGCGCAACGTAGCCCGAGGCACCCGGCCAGGTCGATTCGGGACCGCTACCCGCCGGCGTTGGTGCGACTGTCCGCCTTGGTGAGACACTCGGCCATGACCACGCGTCCCCGCGACCTCACGGCGAATGATCTCGTGATGAGCTACTTCACCCTGCCGATGCGTCACCCGATCGAGGACCGGATCGCGCTCGCCGCCGCTGCGGGGTTCGACGGAATCGGTCTGTACATCGGTGAGTACCAGCGGTTGGTGGACGAGGGGCGGGCCGGAGCGTGGCTGGACGAACTGCTCGACCAGCACCAGATCGCCGTCGCCGAGATCGAAGTGGTGAGCTCGTGGGCCAGGCGTGGGAGTGATGACCGCGGGTTCGAAGCGGCTGCATGGGAGATGGCAGACCGGTGGGAGTGCCGGTACCTGCAGGCGATCGGTCCGTACGACGGTTCCGTCGACGATGCCGGCCGCGCCTTCGGCGGCCTCTGCGACCGAGCCGCCGAACACGGCCTCGTCGTCGGCCTCGAGTTCCTTCCGTTCACGAACATCGTCACCGCCACCGATGCGCTGCGCATCGTGGAGGCGGCTGACCGCGACAACGGTGGCGTGTGCGTCGACATCTGGCATCACGCCAGAGGTGCGAACGACCTTTCGCTGATCGCCGAGATTCCGGGTCACCGGGTGACCGGCATCCAGATGAACGACGGCACTCGCGTGGCCCACTTGCCCGACTACAAGGACGACTGTCTCCGCAACCGGGTTCCGCCCGGGTCGGGCGAGTTCGACGTTGTCGAGTTCGTGGCGTGCCTGCGCAACCTCGGCGTCACGGTGCCGTGGTCGCTCGAGGTCTGCCGTGACCTCTCCGGCGGGCCGACCCCGGCCGACCACGTCAGAGCGTGTGCCGACTCGATGCGGGCGTTGCTGGCGTAGCCACCCGCGTTTGCACGGTCGACGCGCCTGCACTCCGAAACCCGGTGGAAACACCCACGGCGTACGATCCGCCCGCATGTTCGTGACCAACACATCGACCGGCCTCGAACGGTTCTGGCATCCCGTCGCCCAATCCTCAGAGGTGACGGGTTCTCCGCACCAGGTGTGGCTCCTCGGCGAACCCTGGGCGGTCGTCCGCCGCCCCGGCGGCACCGTGATGGCGGCCCGGGACCGCTGCCCGCACCGCTTCGCCCCACTATCCGCCGGCACCCTGGGGGGTCCGTGCGCCGACGAGTGGCAGTGCGGCTACCACGGGTGGCGTTTCTCCGAGGACGGCCAGTGCACGGCGATCCCGGCGCTCGGGCCGGACGCAACCCTGCCCCCGCGCGCCCGGATCGGCGCCGCGTTCGCCGTGACAGAACGCGCCGGCATCGTGTGGCTCGCCCCAGTTGCTGCGCTCGCTGAGCGTGCCACGTTGGACGAACTCGGCGGACGCCACCTTCGCGTGGGCTCGCTCACTCCCGCCACGGCTCATGTCGGCGCCGGGCCGATGATCGACAACTTCTGCGACATCGCCCACTTCCCGTTCCTGCACGCCGCGACGTTCGGTGGCGACGAACCCGCCATCGTCGAGGGACTCAAGGTCACCGAGGACGACTGGGGCGCAACGTGCGTGGGCGAACACGACTTCGCCAATCGCGAAGACTCGGGCGTGGAGCGGGGGGAGCGGCCCCTGATTCAGCGCCGGCTGATGACCTATCGCTACTACGCCCCGTTCACGGCGACTCTTCGCCTCGAGCATCTCTCCACGGGGCTCGTCACGGTGTTGCTCTTCGCCGTGCAGCCCGAGACCAACGATCGCTGTCGGCTCTATACGGTGCTGGCGCGCGGTGGCCGTGAGGACCTCGTGCCCGACGACGCCGGCATGGCGGATGCACTTGCCTTCGAACAGGCTGTCCTCGACGAAGACCTTGCCCTCCAGACCAGGTTGCCCCGTTCACTTCCCACCGACCCGACCGTCGAGCTTCATACGCGCGCTGATCGTTACGCGTTGGCCGTCCGACGAATCCTTGCCCGGTGCGTGGAGGTTGCGCCGTGAGCGCCGACGCCGTGTTCGGGCTGGGCACCATGGCGTTCGCCGGTCCGACGTCTGATCCTGCGGAGTCACTGCGGATCCTCAGCCGGGCCATCGACGACGGAGTCACGTTCATCGACACCGCCGACGTCTACGGCCGGGGTTCGGTCGAAGAGCTCATCGCGCCTGTCGTGCAGGCTCGGCGCAGCGAGATCGTGCTCGCCTCGAAGATCGGGCTGCCGATGTCGGATGACCCGGCAGATCGAGGACTCGCCCCCGAACGGATCCGACCTGCGGTCACCGCCAGCCTCCGGCGGTTGGGCATTGATCACCTCGACCTCGAGCAGTGCCATCGGCCGGACCCCGCCATCCCACTGGAGGAGACGCTCGGCGCTTTGGCAGAACTCGTCGATGAGGGGCTGATCGCGAAGATCGGCTCGTCGTGCTTCCGAGCCGACGCGATCCGCCACGCCGCGGCGACAGGCCAAGGGTTTGCCTACGAGCAGGCGCCGTACTCGTTGTTCGTGCGGTCGCGTGAGAGCGATGTGTTCCCTGCATGCGAGGAACTGCAGATCGACGTGATCGCGTGGAGCCCGCTCAACGGGGGATGGCTCACCGGGAAATACGGAGCCGACCGCGTCCCTCCGCCTGACTCGCGCGCCGCTCGCGCGGGTACCTTCGTCCGCTCCGATGATCCGGTGAAGATGGCGGCCGCGGCCTCCCTCGGGGAGCTCGCCGCGTCGGTGGGTGTGTCGCTCGCCCACCTTGCCCTCGCCTGGGTTCTGGCGCAGCCCGCGGTTTCGATCGTGCTGCTCGGGCCGCGCACGATGGCCCAGTACGAGGAGCTGATCGGAGCGCGCGTTGTGCGCCTCTTGCCGTCCGTCCTCGGGAGTGCCATGCCGAGGTTGGTATCTCAGTCGCTCCGGGGGCGACTGAGATACCAACCACTGCGCAGCCGTAAGGCGCGCGGGTTGATCGGGTATACTGCTGGTATATGGCATCGAAATCGGGGCCCTCCACGACGATCAAGCTCAGCGTGGCGACACGAGATCGCATTCGCGATCTCGGTGGCGAAACCTACGAGGAGACGATCATCGAAGCGCTCGACGCACTTGAGACGGACCGTTTCTGGGCTCAGGCCGAGTCCGCAGCGGCATGGCGAGCGTCGCTCTCAGAAGAAGAACTGCGCCGACGTCGTGAGCATGAAGCAGCAATCGATGCGGCTTTGGATCGTCTCGGGTGATTCAGTCCGGTGACATCTATCGTGCTGATCTGAATGCCGAGGTTCGCATTCGGGTGCTGGTGGTTTCGACTGAGCGGTTTCATCGAGTGTCGGGCCGCTCGCTTGTCGTGCCCGAGGTTTTCGGTGAGTCCACCGACCCGGTCAACTATCCGTGGCGAGTGCCCATTGACGACGCGGTGTTTGCCGTCGACCTGATTCGAAGCGTGGCGATCGACAATCTGCTCGAGCGCCTCGATCGCGCGCCGGCGAACGCCATGCAAAACGTTCGTCGAACGCTTCTCGCCATCACGTGATCTGTT
>JANOJN010000209.1:0-9742 GCA_031418775.1 Acidimicrobiia bacterium | reverse complement strand
GTCGCCGGCGAGTGCTGCGCCCCGGAGGCTGCCGTCCCGGTTGCCGTCGGCGCACGGCCCAACGCCTGCTGCTGACCCCGAACGCCTACTGCTTAACGGTGTGCGTCGACCTCGGCGAGCACTTCACCGATGATCCTCGTGACGGTGTGGGTGGCGATCGTCTCGCCGCCCTCCGCGTCGGCGACCTCGGCCGCGAAGCCCTTCACGGCCGGCGCTCCGCCTACGAGCACATGACGCAGCGCTTCAGCGCTGGACTCGGGGTCGTCGAGGGATTCGACGGCCTTCGCAACGTCGTGTTCGGGGTCCTCGGCGACGGCGTGCACGACTGCCATGGCCTCGTCGCGACCGTTCGCCGTCGACGTCGCGGCGTGTGAACCGACCTGCTGGAGGTCCCACTCGGCGAGCGCTTCGATGTAGCCGCCCGCGCCGGGGTGCAACAAACGGGTCGTAGGCGAGTCTTCCCCGACGAGACCCAACTCGTCGTCGTGTCGACCGGGAATGATCGGGACGATCAAGTTGCCATCGTTGTCTCGGATGATTTCCATGTTGGTCGACTACCCCGGCGCTGCGCACAGCCAAACACGAGCAATTCACTGGCACGATCGATTCCGGAGATGGCGGCAACGCACCGCGTGCGCGCATTCCCACTGAGCAGCAGCTCCGGCGACAACCGCGCACAGTAGGCGCGAGTCCCGTGGCTCGTGTGTGTACGCCCGACCTCGCCGCTGCAGCAGGACACCTCCCAGCGACAGGTGCCAGTCGAATGGCACGGGCACGTGGGCCGTTGGTCGCAGAAGCTGGTGTTCCCGGTTTCGCGTCGGGGAGACGGGGGTACGTTGGCATCACCCAACGGCTGAGAGCAGTGGATGAGACCGGACCATCCCCAGGATCCACTTGGTGTCACCCACAGGCGCGGTTGGTCGCGCCAGGAGCCAGCCGAGCCGATCCTGGCCGAACTGTTCAGTGTGGAGCGTCTCGAACAGCACGCACGAACGCTCGCCCTCGCCCAACTCGTCACGACGAGGGACCGACGCGGGCGCGATGTGCACCCTCGCATCGACGAGAACGGCCGTGTCCTCGTTGCGTCGTACCGTCTTCTCGCCCGCGCCATCCGAGAAGAGCGCTCCGTCACACCGGCAGCGGAGTGGCTCGTCGACAACTTCCCGATCGTCGATGAGCAGCTGCGCGAGATCCGAGACGACCTGCCGCCCGACTACTACCGCGAACTCCCGAAGCTCGCCACCGGACCCCTCGCCGGCTACCCCCGGGTGCTCGGATTGGCCTGGGCGTACATCGCGCACACCGACAGCCGCTTCGACCCGGAGGGTCTGCGCCGAATGGTGCGGGCCTACCAGGACATCGATCCGCTGACCATTGGCGAGCTCTGGGCGATCGCCATCAGCCTGCGCATACTCCTCGTCGAAAACCTGCGCCGGCTGACCGAACAGATGGTGCGCCGCCGCGAGGCCCGGGAGATGGCCGACGGACTCGCCGACGGCATTCTCGGGCTCACCGACGGCGACGGCGCGCTCGCCCTTCGGCAATTGTCGCGGGCCTCCCTCCCGACCGCCGCGCGCGTCCAGATGTTCCAGCGGTTACGCGACCTGGACCCGGCGACGACGCCTGCGCTGCGCTGGCTCGACGACCTCGTGTCTGCGCAGGGCACGACCCCCGAGGAGATGGTTCGGGTCGAACATCAGCGTCAGGCGACGATGAACGTGACGGTCCGCAACGTGATCACGAGCATGCGGCTCATCTCGTGGTTCGATTGGTCCGGTTTCGTGGAGAGCGTCAGCATGGTCGATGACGTGCTCCGTTCGCGGAGCGCGTTCGCCGACATGGACTTCGCGACGCGCAATCAGTACCGGGATGCGATCGAGACCATGTCCCGCCGCTCGGGTCTGACGGAGATCGCGGTCGCCCGAAAGGCGGTGGAGTTGGCCGCGGCCACGCCTCCCGTCGACGACATCTCGCCGTCACATGCGGCGCGCCGCCGAGACCCCGGCTACTACCTGATCGCCGAGGGTCGCCCCACCTTTGAACGAGCGATCGCAGTCCGCGTCGGGGTAGCTGAGCGCCTACGCCGTGCCTTCATCAACGCGGCAGGGATCGGGTACCTCTTGACCATCACCTTCTTCTCCGCGCTCATCCTCGCCGTGCCACTGCTGTTGTCATGGCTCGGCAACGCGACCGCGTCCGGCACCATCGTCCTCACGGTCCTTGCCCTCGTGCCGGCATCGGAGGTTTCGATCGCGTTGGTCAACCGTCTGGTGACGCGGGTGGTGAAGCCGCGACCGCTCCCCCGCTTGGACCTCGATGACGGTGTGCCGACGTCGATGAGGACGCTCGTCGTCGTGCCCATGATCCTGACGAACGAGGCGGGCATCAAGGCTCAGGTCAGCGGGCTCGAAGTGCACTTCTTGGCGAACCGGCTCGGCGACGTCCGCTTCGCACTGCTGTCCGATTGGCGCGACGCACCGACCGAGACCGTACCCGGCGACGACGAACTCCTGGCCTGTGCAGCATCGGGCGTCGACGAGCTCAACGAACGCCACGGCGAAGCCCCCGATGGCGGGGCGAGGTTCCTGCTGTTCCATCGGAGGCGACGGTGGAACGAGGCCGAGCGATGCTGGATGGGTTGGGAGCGCAAGCGGGGCAAGCTGCACGAACTCAACGAACTGCTGCTCGGCTCGACAACGACCAGCATCCTGATGACGGGACGACCGATGTCGACCCCGCCTACGGATGTGCGCTACATCGTCACGCTCGACGCCGACACGCGAATGCCGGTCGGCGCCGTCGGACGCCTCGTGGGAACACTCGCCCATCCCCTCAACCGGCCGAGCTTCGACCCCGGGTCCGGACGCGTCGTCGAGGGATACGGGGTCCTGCAGCCGCGCATCACCGCAACGCTCCCGGCGGTCGGCGCCGGGTCGATCCATCAGCGGATCTACTCGGGCCCGGCCGGGATCGACCCCTACGCGTCAGCCGTCTCCGATGTGTACCAGGACCTCTTCCACGAAGGGAGCTACACCGGCAAAGGCATCTATGACCTCGCCGGATTCTCCGCCGCCCTGCTCGACCGGGTCCCGGAGAACGCGCTCCTGAGCCACGACCTGTTCGAGGGCATCTTCGCCCGTGCCGGACTCGTCACCGATATCGAGTTCTTCGAGGAGTTCCCCTCGGACTACCTGGTCTCCACGAGTCGCCAGCAGCGCTGGGCGCGGGGCGACTGGCAGCTGCTTCCGTGGATCCTCGGCCTGGCCCGCGACGCGACGGGTCGGCGCGACCACAGCGCCATCCCCCGAATCGCACGCTGGAAGATGATCGACAACCTCCGTCGAACGATGTCAGAGCCACTGGCGCTCGCCACGCTTGTCGCGGCGTGGACGCTCTCCTCGGTCTCGGCAGCCAGCTGGACCGCCTTCGTCGTGGCGGCGATGGCGATCCCCGCCGCCCTGCCCGTCATCGCCGGTCTGCCGACGCGGCGGCCCGGTATCGCGAAGCGGAGCCATATCCGAGCGACGGCCAACGACGCTGTCGCGGCGGTGGCTCATCTCTTCTTCGGTATCACCTTCCTTGCTCACCGGGCGTGGACGATGATCGACGCAGCGGCGCGAACGCTCGGCCGGCTGGTGATCACCCGCCGAAAGTTGCTCGAGTGGACCACGGCCGCCGATGCCAGGGCCGGTCGACCCAAGACGACGGGCGACTACGTCCGAAGGATGGCGGCGAGCTTGGTGCTTGCCGGAATGACTTCGGTCCTGGTCGTCTTGGCGAAGCCGGGCGACGCGTGGCTTGCCGCCCCTTTCATCTCCCTGTGGCTTGTCGCTCCGCTCGTCGCCCGCCTGATCAGCCTTCCGCCGGCCGAACAGTCGACGGAACAGCTCACGGTCGCCGACGTCGAATCGCTCCGGCTCACGGCCCGACGGACCTGGCTGTTCTTCGAGAGGTTCGTCGGACCTGAAGACCACGGACTTCCGCCGGACAACTTTCAGGACGACCCCGCCCCGCGGATCGCGCACCGGACGTCACCGACGAACATCGGGATGTACCTGCTGGCGACGGTCACCGCCCGCGATTTCGGGTGGATCGGCACCCTCGAGATGGTGGAGAAGCTGGAGGAGACGTTGGCCACCATCGGCCGACTCGATCGATTCCGCGGACACCTCTACAACTGGTACGACACCCGCGAACTCCGACGGATGGAGCCGGACTACGTGTCCTCGGTCGACAGCGGCAACCTCGCCGGCCATCTGCTGGCGCTCGCCAGCGCCTGCCGCCAGATGATCGACCTGCCGCTCCCCGTCGAAGCGGCGCTCCGCGGCACCGGTGACGCCGTTGCGTTGGCGCGCGCTGCGGCTCATGACCTCGGAGGCGTCAGGACCCACACGCTCACGAAACACCAGCTCGACGAGGCCCTCACTCGACCGATGACCGGCGTCGCCCCTCTCCCGACGACGCACGGCATGTGGGCGCAGCGGCTCGCCGAGCTCACGCAGGCAACTCGTGAACTGGCCGACATCGCCGCGGCGCTCGAGACCGATCGCCGCGATCACGACTCTGAGCTGCAGCTCTGGGCCGACGCGGCCAGCCGTACCGCGTCGAGCCACGCACGAGACCTCGCACTCCTGCGTGCACCTGCGGACGCTACGTCGTCGACGACGATCGCCGACCTCGCCGAGACGTCGGTCGAGCCGACAGCCTCCGCGGACCTCATCCGACGGCTCGCCGCCATTGCCGAGAAAGCTCAGCAACTCTTCCGGGAGATGGACTTCAGCTTCCTGTTCGACCGGACACGGAAGCTGTTCTCGATCGGCTTCCGGGTGCAGGAGGGCTCGCTCGATCCCAGCTACTACGACCTGCTCGCCTCTGAGGCCAGGCTGACCAGCTTCCTGGCGATCGCCAAGGGGGACATCGATCCGGACCACTGGTTCCGTCTCGGTCGGGCCACGACGCCGGTCGGACGCGGATCCGCGCTCATCTCGTGGTCGGGCTCGATCTTCGAGTACTTGATGCCCGCGCTCGTCATGCGCTCACCGTCGCAGAGCCTGCTGGATCAGACCAACCGCCTCGTCGTCCAACGGCAGATCCGCTACGGGGCCGAGAAGGGCGTACCCTGGGGGGTATCCGAGTCGGGGTTCAATACCCGCGACCTCTCCCAGAACTACCAGTACTCGGGCTTCGGTGTTCCCGGCCTCGGCCTCAAGCGGGGACTCAGCGAGGATGTCGTCGTCGCTCCGTACGCAACGGCCCTCGCCGCGATGATCCAGCCCAAGGCGGCCATTCGGAACTTCGCCCGCCTCCGGGCCGAAGGGGCAGCCGGCCGTTACGGCTTCCGGGAAGCCCTCGACTACACCGATCGGCGGCTCCCCGAGGGAGCCACCGTCGCCGTGGTCAAGAGCTACATGGCCCACCACCAGGGCATGACCTTGGTGGCGATCGGCAACGTCCTCAACGCGTTCGCGATGGTGCAGCGCTTCCATGCCGATCCGATGGTCGAAGCGGCCGAGCTCCTGCTCCAGGAACGGATGCCGCGCGACGTCCTCGTCGGTCGGCCGCGAGCCGAGGAGGTCAAGAGCGCCGCCGACGTCCGCGAACTCGTCCCACTGATCGTTCGCCGCTTCACCTCGCCTCACGACCCGGCCCCGCGGACGCACGTCCTCTCGAACGGACGCTACGCCGTCATGGTCACCACGGCCGGATCGGGGTACAGCCGTCTCGGCGCCATGGCGGTGACGCGGTGGCGCGAAGACCCCACGTGCGATGCCTGGGGCAGTTACCTCTATCTCCGAGACACCGCCAGCGGCGAGGTGTGGTCGGCGGGTTATCAGCCGACCGGGGCAGAACCGGACGCGTACGAGGTCGTCTACTCGGAGGATCGGGCGGAGTTCTCGCGTCGTGACGGCAGCATCGCGACGAAGCTGAGCATCGTCGTCTCCGCCGAACACGATGCCGAGATCCGCCATCTGACCATCACCAACCACGGCAGCCGCGAGCGTCAGATCGACGTGACGTCCTACGCCGAGATCGCCCTCGCCTCCCAAGCCGACGACATTGCGCACCCGGCATTTCAGAACCTCTTCGTCCAGACCGAGTTCGTTCCCGAGGCCGGCGCCCTCCTGGCCACCCGCCGTCCGCGTTCCCGGGACGAAGTACCGGTCTGGGCGGCGCACGTCGCCGCCGTGGAGCACCAAGCTTCCGGTGTGCTCCAGTACGAAACCGATCGGGCGCGTTTTCTCGGGCGTGGACGAACGGTCCGCTCCCCGATCTCCGTCACGGATGGGCAGCCTCTTTCCAACACGGTTGGCTCGGTGCTCGACCCGATCTTCAGCATCCGGTGCCGGATCACGGTTGCCCCGGGCGCGACCGCCCACGCCGTGTTCTCCACCATCATCGCCGGATCGCGTGAGGAGGTCCTCGACCTGGCCGACAAGTATCGCGAGCCGGCCACCTTCGAGCGAGCGGCCATTCTCTCGTGGACCCAAGCCCAGGTCCAGCTCCATCACCTCGGCGTCGAGTCCGACGAAGCCCACGTCTTCCAGCGGCTCGCCAACCGCGTCCTCTACTCGGACAAGTCGCTCCGACCTGCCAGCAACCTGCTCGAGCGCAACGAACTGGGCGCCCCGGCGCTGTGGGCACACGGCATCTCCGGCGACGTTCCGATCGTCCTCGTGCGCATCGAGGAGGCCGAGGAGCTCGACATCGTCCGCCAGCTCCTCCGCGCCCACGAGTACTGGCGTTGGAAGCTGATCGACGTCGACCTGGTGATCCTCAACGAACATGGCGCCACCTACGCCCAGGACCTCCAGGGCGCCCTGGAAGCTGCGGTCCGGTCGAGCCGGTCAATCGTCCCCCGGGAGAAGCAGCCCGGGCACGGTGCCGTGTTCATCGTCCGCGGCGATCTCCTTTCGGCCGCGGACCGCACGCTGCTCCAGAGTGCCGCACGAGCGGTGCTGCTCAGCCGCCTGGGCAGCCTCGCCGAGCAGATCGCCCGCGCCGATCGCCGCCAACGGCTGCCTGCGAGACCGAGCACACCCACCAGGCCGAAGCAGGGATCGGGCGAACCGCTGGTCGTCCGCCACGACCTGGAGTTCTACAACGGGCTCGGCGGCTTCGCCGATGACGGCCGCGAATACGTCACCGTGCTCGGGCCGCGGCAATCCACCCCTGCACCATGGCTCAACGTCATCGCCAACGACTCGTTCGGGTTCCAGGTGTCGGAGTCCGGTTCCGGATACACCTGGTCGCGCAACAGCCGCGAGAACCAGCTCACGGCGTGGTCCAATGATGCCGTCAGCGATCCCGCCGGCGAGGCCATCTACGTCCGAGACGACGACAGCGGCGAGCTGTGGGGCCCGACGGCGCAGCCGATCCGATGCGAGGATTCGACCTACGTGGCGCGACACGGTGCCGGATACAGCCGATTCGAACACATCCACGACGGCATACAGCTCGACCTCCTCCAATTCGTGCCGCTCGACGATCCCGTGAAAATCTCCGTGCTCACCATCGAGAACCTCTCCGGGCGAACGCGGCGACTATCCGTCACCGCATACGTCGAATGGGTCCTCGGCACGTCGCGAGCGACCTCGGCGCCACGAATCATCACCGCGCTTGACCCCGACACCCACGCGCTGCTCGCGAGAAACCCGTGGAACGCGGACTTCGGTGGACGCGTCGCCTTCTTCGACTTGGCGGGCCGCCAGACGGCATGGACCACCGATCGGACCGAGTTCCTCGGTCGCAACGGCTCACCGGATCGGCCTGCGGCACTCAACCGCGGGCGGACCCTGAGTGGCGCCGTAGGCCCCGAACACGATCCCTGCGCCGCCCTCCAGACCAGCTTCGAACTCGCCAACGGAGCACGTACCCAACTCGTCGTGCTGCTCGGCGAAGCCGACGACGCCGTGGCGGCGAAGGAACTTGTACGCCGAACCCGCCTCGCCCCGCACGACGAGACCCTGCGCAAGGCGACGGACTTCTGGAGCGATATCCAGTGCGCCGTCCAGGTCAGCACCCCCGACCGATCGATGGACATCATGCTGAACGGATGGCTCGTCTATCAGACGCTGGCGTGCCGCATCTGGGCCCGGTCGGCCTTTTACCAGGCCGGTGGTGCGTACGGATTCCGCGATCAGCTGCAGGACGTGATCGCGCTGCTCACCTCCAAACGCGAGATCGCCCGTGAGCAAATCCTCCGGGCGGCGTCGCGCCAGTTCGTCGAAGGAGACGTTCAGCACTGGTGGCATCCCCCCACCGGTCGCGGCGTCAGGACCCGGATCTCCGACGATCGGCTCTGGCTGCCCTACGTCGTCGATCGCTACCTGAGCGTGACCGAAGACTGGAGTGTCCTCGACGAGGTGGTCCCGTACCTCGACGGCGTCCATCTCATGGAGCACCAGAGCGACGCGTACTTCGAGCCGCAGCAAGCCGCCCTCTCGGGAACGCTCTTCGACCATTGCGCTGCGGCCATCGACTGCAGCCTCGCAGTGGGCTCGCACGGACTGCCGCTCATGGGCTCGGGCGACTGGAACGACGGCATGAATCGCGTCGGCGAGGGGGGCCGCGGCGAAAGCGTTTGGCTGGGCTGGTTCCTCTACGCCACGATGGCGGCATTCGCTCCGATTGCCGAGGGCCGCGGCGATCACTCCCGGGCCGATCGCTGGCGCGTCCACATGGCGGCACTCCAAGAAGCACTCGAGCGCGACGGATGGGATGGCGACTGGTACCGCCGGGCGTTCTTCGACGACGGCACACCACTCGGTTCGGCGTCGAACAGCGAGTGCCGCATCGACTCGATCGCCCAGTCGTGGAGCGTGCTCTCGGGGGCAGCCGACCCAGCGCGCGCCCGACAGGCCATGGCCGCGGTCGACCAACACCTGATTCGCCGGGGCGACGGTCTTGTACCCCTTCTCACACCGCCGTTCGATCATTCGGGTCTCGACCCCGGCTACATCAAGGGCTACGTCCCGGGCATCCGGGAGAACGGGGGCCAATACACCCACGGAGCCATCTGGTCGGTTCTCGCGTTCGCGGCTCTCGGCGACGGGGACCGGGCAGGTGAGCTCTTCTCTCTCTTGAACCCGATCAACCACACCAGCACCCGGGCCGGGGCGCTTCGGTACAAAGTGGAGCCCTATGTCATGTCCGCCGACGTATACAGCGAGCCGCCGCACGTCGGCCGCGGCGGCTGGACTTGGTACACGGGCTCTGCCGGGTGGATGTACCAGGCGGGCCTCGAGGCGATCCTCGGATTTCGCCTCCGCGGCACGTCGCTCACGATCGAGCCGTGCATCCCCCGTTCGTGGCCCGGCTTCGAGATCGATCTCCGCTACCACTCGGCCCGCTACGAGATCGTCGTCGAGAACCCCAACGGCGTCAGCTGCGGCGTGCGTTCCGTCGAACTCGACGAGGTTGCCCTACCCGCCGGAACTTTCGCGATTCCACTGAGCGATGACGGTCGCACGCATCGGGTGCGCGTCGTACTCGGTTGACGGACACTTCGTAGGGCGGGTGATGCGGGGTGCTTGACTCTTATCCTCGAGGATCGATCCACGGGTTGGCGATCGTGATGCCAGTCGACGCGAAGTCGTCGACGTTGCGGGTTGCCAGGTGCGCGCCATGGCTTCGGCAGATCGCGGCGATTTGAGCATCGGCCGTGCTGATCGGACGGCCAGCTTTTTCCCGCACAACGACGATGTCCGCATAGTGCGAAGCGGCCATCGAGTCGAACGCTGCG
>JANOJN010000208.1:0-9082 GCA_031418775.1 Acidimicrobiia bacterium | reverse complement strand
CCTGACCGACGACAACTTCGCCACGATCGTGCGTTCCGTTCGCGAAGGACGGGGCATCTACGACAACATCGTGAAGTTCGTGAGATTCCAGCTGAGCACGACCGTCGGGTTCGCGCTGCTGTTCCTGATCGCGGCGATTCTCGGCGTCGCCGACGGCAAGCCGTTCGCCGCGATCTCCATCCTCTGGGTGAACATCATCATGGACGGTCCACCGGCGATGGCACTCGGGCTCGATCGACCGGACAGGGACATCATGACGAGGCGTCCACGGCCGGTCAGCGAGAAGATCTTGACTCGTTCGCGGTGGTCCGCCGTGGCGTTCTCTTCCACGATCATGGCGGTCGGCACCCTCTGCCTCCTCGCCTTCGGACCCGGGGACAACCCACAAGCGGGCGTAGCGACCGTTGCCGGCACGATGGCCTTCAACACGTTCGTCATCTTCCAGTTCTTCAACATCTTGAATGTGCGCAACGATCGTCTGACGGTGTTCCGAAAGGAGACATTGGGCAATCGCTACCTCTGGGTCGCACTGTTCTGCGTCCTCGCCTTGCAGCTCGCCGTGACCCACGTCGGCTTCATGCAGAACCTGTTCGACACGACCTCGATCTCGCTCCAACAGTGGATGGTGTGCGTCGGAATCGCTTCCACCGTCCTCTGGGCGGAAGAAGCGCGCAAGTTCATCTCTCGTCGGACCCGGACCTCGTGAGCAGCCGTCCGACCGATGAGAAGAGTGTCGACGCGAGATTCAGCGGCGTGGCAAGACTCCTCGGTAAAGCGCGCCTGCTCGTCATCGTCGCAGTGGTCGGTGTCTTCTTCCAATCGCTGGCCACGTATGCGTGGGCGGTCGCCAGGACCGGTGACTTCATGCTCGACCTGGTGCGGACATCTGCGTGGCAGCAGGACGACACCATCGTGGAACTGCTAGAGGTGCTCGACCTCTACCTGATCGGCACGGTGCTGCTCATCACCGCGATCGGACTCCACGAGCTGTTCGTCGGTTCGCTGGAGGTTCCCGAATGGCTCATCATCAAGGACTTCTCCAGCCTCAAGTCCAAGATTGTCGACGTGCTCGTTCTCGTAATCGGGATCAAGTTCCTGGAGAAGGTCGTCCGTTCCAAGGAGGCAATCGACGTGCTCTGGGCCGGCCTCGGTTCAGGGGCCGTGATGGCGGTGCTGATCGCCTGGAACGTCCTGAAGGCGGGAAAGTCGGCGTCGCAGCCGTGAGCAACGCGCCCTGACGCCCGGCTCCGAACGCAGACGCGATACGTCGTCGGATTCGTCGAGCGCGTCTGTGTCAGGCGTAGAGCGGCGACGACGCCTTCACGAAACGGCTGAGGATACGGGCCGTTGCCACGAGGGTGCCGGCGTCGTGGGCGGCAGCGTCGTACCAAAGGATCTCCGTCTTGGGGCTGTCGCCCACCGCAGCCACGGTGACGGTGATCTCGTACGGGTGGTCGACGAAGAGCGGGCCGTGGTGGTGGCGGATCTCCATCGCCCCCCACATGCCCACAGCCTCACCCAGTCTCGGTAGGAGCACGGCGCCGGCGACGTTGGCAAACAGGTCGATGAGCGCGCTCGGAGGAGCAAACGCCCCACCGAACGGGGACGGTCCCCGATACCACTCGAGCACTTCGGTGATGCGGCGTTCGCAGCCCCGGGAAAGACGTGCGCCGTCGACCGACGCGGTGACGGGGCCGAGCACCTCCCCCAGAGCGACGTCGCGGAGAATCCGCGCTGCACTCGGGTCATGGCGCAGATCCCGCGCGTCGAGCGCTGTCGGATCCGCCGGCGAGCCGACCCCCGCGGTTCCTTCACCGACGAGGGTGCCGTCGCTCATTTCGACCACGGCGCGGACCTGCGCGTTGCGCAGCGGAGTCGTCGCATGGTCGGGCAACTCGAGGAGGGCGTGGGTCGGCTCGCCGTCGGTAGTGGCGTGGCGGAAGTACATCGACAGCGAGCCCGAGCGGAACCATTCGTCACCGAACGCTTCGAGGAGAACGGGGACAAAGGTGTCGAGGTGCGACGACCCGGCGATCGTTCCGCCTCGGAAGCCGAGGCCCTGCGCCGTGGCGTCGTCGTGGATCCCGCCCGGATCGTTGTAGTCGGCATTCGTCGGCCGAACCGTACGTCCACGGATGATCTTGGTCATGTCAGCCACTCTTCCTCACGTCGCGGAACGCCACATCGGTGTCGACCGAGATGTCCTTCGGGAGACCGAGGACCTTCTCGGCGATGATGTTGCGCTGGATCTCGTCGCTGCCCCCGGCAATCGACGCGCTCGGCACCGAGAGGGAGAACTGCACGAATCGCCCTCCCGCCGTCGACTCGCCCTCCCGCAGCATTGCTTCCGCCCCGAGCAGTTCCAGGCCCAGCTGGGTGGATCGGCGCAGCCCGTTCGTCCACTGGAGCTTGGCGAGCGCACCGGTCGGCGCCCCGAGGCGGGCACGAAGCGCCGACCAGCCGGCAATTCGCTCGGATGCGTAGGCGGCGGCGAGATCCTGGCGGATCGCGTGATCGGCGTTGCGGCCAGAGCGGCGGGCAAGTCGAAGCAGGGAGTCGAACTGCCCGGGCGCCGCTTCGTCCTCGCCCTCGCCTCGGGCGTCGGCCTCGGCCACGATCTCGCTCACCGGGCGATCGAGCTGTCCGGTCGCCTCACCCGGGTACGCCCGATACAGACCCTGCGCCTTCGAAGACGCCAAACCGGTGCGTTCGTACCCCAGCGTCGCAACGGTCACCGCCCAGCCGCCATTCACATCGCCGATCCGGTCCTCATCACTGACCCGCACGTCCGTGAGGAACACCTCGCTGAAATGGGACCGCCCGTTCATCTGCTTGAGCGGGCGGATCTCCACGCCGGGCTGGTGGAGGTCGACGATGAAATAGGTCAGACCCCGGTGCTTTGGCGCCTCCCAGTTCGACCGGGTCACGAGCATGCCGCGACGGGAGTGGTCGGCGCCGCTCGTCCACACCTTCTGACCGTTGACGATCCACTCGCCACCGTCTTTGTCAGCGCGCGTACGAAGTCCGGCGAGATCGGAACCGGCGCCCGGCTCGGAGAAGAGCTGACACCACCCCTCCGTTCCGTCGGCAAGCGGGCGCAGCAAGCGACGCTGCTGGTCGTCGGTGCCGAACTCGCGCACGACCGGCCCGCCCATCAGCGAGCCGAGGCCGGGCGGCGGACCGATGACGCCTGCCGCACCCATCACGCGGGCGACTGCGATCGCGTCGCCGACCGTGCCCCCTCGTCCACCCATGCCGACCGGCCAGTCGGGGAACGCCAGGCCGGCGTCGGCGCAGGCTGCCCACCATCCACGCAGGGTCTGGGAATCGAACCAGTGCTCGGCGATCACGGCCTCGGTGTCGGCGATCAAGCTCATGATCGGACCGTAGCCCCGCACCGGCGTGCTGACCACCCGAAGCCCCGGCCCGCCGACTGACCAGCCGAAGCCGCTTGTGCCGGATGGCCCGTCCGGAACTCCGACTTGATCGCGTGCCGGGGTCGGTAGGGTGACCGCCCGTGTCCGGCACCGGTTTTCGCTCGTTCAGCCCGGCTCTGCAACGATTCATGTTCGCCACCGTCATCAACATGACCGGTTCGGGCATGATCTTCGCGTTCCTATTCATCTACCTCGACGAGGTCCGCGGCTTCTCCGGGACGGCGAGCGGTCTGATCGCCGCAGCAACTCCTCTCGCGACCGTGGTGATAACGCCATACGCCGGGTTCCTCAGCGACCGCTTCGGCCCCCGGCGGATCCTCGCCATCGGCTGCGTCGTGTCCATCCTCGCCAGTAGCACGTTCGCCTTCGTCGACTCCGTCTTCCTGGCATTGGCGGCGTCGACGGCCATGGGGGTCGCCAACGGGCTCTGGTTTCCCTCGCAGTCCGCGCTGCTTTCGGTGATCGTGCCGAGCGAGATGCGGTCCACCGTCATGGCGTTCCAGCGCACGGCGCTGAACCTCGGCGCCGGGTTCGGCGGCGTCCTCGGCGGCCTGATCGCCGACAAGAACCGGCTCGGCTCGTTCCAGCTGATGTTCTTCCTCAACATGGCCACGTACGTTGTGTTCCTCGCCTGCCTTCCGGCGCTTCCCTCGGGCCGGCTGAAGCGGGAGGAGGGGGACGCTCCATCGGGCGGCTTCGCCGAGGTATTCCGCGACCGCTTCTTCCTGCTGCTGATCGTGTCGGATCTCGGCATCTCGTTTTCGTTCGGTTTTGCGTGGGGCATCATGCCGGCCTACGCGTCGCGCATCGGCGTCAACGAGTCCACCGTCGGGCTCGTGTTCCTCGTCGGGGCGATCTCGGCGGTGATCTTCCAGATCCCGATGCTGCGGTGGGTTCGTGGGCGTGACCGTATGAGCTGCCTCGCGTTCATGAACCTCATGTTCCTCCTCGCGTTCGTCATGACGGCCTTCACCATCGACACGTCGATCGGAGTGGCAATCGGCATTATGGCCCTCGCCCAGGGCGTCGGCGGCTTCGGCGAGACGGTGCTCGCGGCGGTCCGTCAACCCTTGACGGCGGAGCTCGCGCCGCGCGAACTCGTCGGCCGTTACTTCGGTCTGGCGGCGATGGTGTTCCAAGGGTCGATGGGCGCGGCGACGGCGATGGGCGGCGTCCTCATGGACCAATCTCTCCGCAGCGTCTGGATCGTGGCCGGTGCCTTCGCCACCTTCGGCGTACTCGCCAGCCTCGCCCTTCGCCGACGCATCCCCGCGACCATGCGGGCGGCGATCTGAGGGGTCGATCGGTTGGGCAGTAGGCGCTTCGGCGTTGCAGTGGGACCCGCCCCGACTGCGGCAAAACACCTCCCAGCGCAGTTGGGAGGTGTTTTGCCCCCATATATAGGGGCAACCTCTCTCCTAGCCGCGCGCCGGTCGCTCGTGTTGCGAGCAGTCGAGCGTAGCGAGCGGCGCAGCGCCGGGCAGGTAGAGGGGCAACCTCTCTCCCAACGATTAGCGGGAGGACTGGCGGATCAGTTCGTCGAAGAGGGATTGGTGGGCGGGGTCGGTGGCGGCGGTGCGTTCGGGGTGCCACTGGATCGCCAGCATCCACCCGTGTTCGCCGGCGTCGGAGAACTCGACCGCCTCGATGACTCCGTCACTGCTACGTGCACTTACGATGAGCCCTTCGCCGACGCGATCGACCGCCTGGTGGTGGTAGCTCCAGCAGTTTGCGATCGACGATGCCCCACCCTGTGTCTTCGCCAGCAGCGAACCCGACTCGACGGACACTTCGTGCAGCGCCTTGCCGGCTCCGGGCTGGCCGTGATCGATGAGGCCGGGGCGACCGGTCAGGTGCTGATCGAGGGTGCCACCCAGCGCGACGTTGAGCACCTGCATGCCCCGGCAGATCGCGAGGAGGGGCAACTCGGCTCGCACTGCTGCCCTTGCAAGGGAAAGCTCCAGACCATCGCTCGCCGCGTCGACTCCGTAGACGCGCTCATGGGGCTCGGCGCCGTAGAGGGCCGGATCGACATCGCCGCCGCCGACCAGGATGAGCCCGTCGAGGCGTGACACCAGCTCGTCGGCCTCGTCGTCGGCCAGCATCCGCGGGGCGATGATGGCCTCCATCCCGCCGGCCCGCCACACGCCGTCGAGATAGGTGTGCTGCATCACCGACGAATGGGTATCGGGCCATCCCGATACCTCGCCGGGTTTGCGAGGACGGGCACTCACGCCAATCAGCGGACGAACCCCCGGTTTCCGAGTCGACGCGGACGGGCCGGGAGCGCCAAACGCATCGGCCGCGTCGGCGGTCCGGCCACCGGGGACGGGTGAAGTCATGGCCTCCATTCTGACCGCTTCGACCCCGAGGCGTCACGTTCTCGCTTGCGCCGTGTTCAGATTGAACCCATGACGGCCACGAGTACCGCGTCTCGAACCGCAGCCGTCTCCGCCCGGTCGCCACGATGAATCTGGCCGGCGCACTCGGACCCGCCCTAGGTGGACTGGTGATCGCTTCGACCGGAGCAGGCTGGGTGTTCATCGTGAACGCCGTCAGCTTCCTCGCGGTGATCGTCGCGGTGTTCCGATGGAAGCGCAACGTCCCCGACACGACGCTGCCGGCCGAGCACGTCGCCGCAGCAGTGCGGACCGGCGCCCGCTACGTGTCGAATCAGGTAGGCCTGCTCCTCCTTCTGGTTCGGGTCTCGGCCATCGCCATCCCGGCAACGGCGTTGGCCGCGCTCCTTCCCCTGGTCGCGAGGAACGAGATCGGGGTCAGCGCCGGCGAGTACGGACTGATCGGCGCATTCTCCACGGTCTTCTCCGTCATCCAGAGTGTGCTGCCGGGCTGGGTGCGCGGACGCGGATTGGCCACGGCGATGCTCGTCTTCCAAGGCACCTCGATGGCCGCCGCACTCGGCTGGGGCGCTGTCGCGTCGGGCGTGGGGTCGGGCACCGCGGTCGTCAGTGCCGGCATTGCTGCAGTCGTACTCGGCGTCGTGACGCTCCCGATACGACTCGCTTCACGGGCCGAGCTCGACCTCACACCTATGCCGCTCGGCGCGCTCCGCCACGTCATCCCGATCGACCCCGAGGAAGGACCCGTCCTCGTGTCGCTGCAATGGCACATCGACGCCGAACGGCGCAACGAGTTCATCGCGGCGATGCGCCCGATCCGACGCCTGCGCCGCCGCGACGGTGCGATGCAGTGGGGACTGTTCGAAGTCGTCGAGGAACCCGGCACGTTCGTCGAGCAGTTCACCGTGTCCACCTGGTCCGAGCACGAGCGACAGCACGAACGCCCCACCGCAGCTGACGCCGAGATCACCGCCACTGCCGAGCAGTTCCTGGTTCCGGGAGCGTCGCTGCAGGCGTCGCATCGCATCGCCGCCCATCTCAAGCGTCGAGGTCGGGCCGCCAGTCACTCGCAGTCGCCAGCAAGTGGACACTAGTGATACGCGCGCTTACCAACGTTCGAAGTTGCGACGAAGCTCCCAGTCGGTGACGGCCTTGTTGAACTGCATCCACTCATGGCGCGCCGTCGTGAGCATGTGGTGGTGCACCTCCTCGCCGAACGCTGACTTGGCGACGGCGGAGCCCTCGAGAAGCTCGATGGCCTGGACCAGGTTCCACGGAATCCGGGCGACGTCCTTCGACTCGTAGGCATTGCCGACGAACGGAGCCGCCAGCGACAGCTTGTTCTCGATCCCGTGCAGACCGCCGGCAATCACCGCGGCGAACGCCAGATACGGGTTGGCGTCGGCTCCCGGGATGCGGGACTCCACGCGGGTACCGGCGCCGTGGCCGACCAGACGAAGGCCGCAGGTGCGGTTGTCGCGTCCCCACGCCACCGCGGTGGGCGCCCACGAGCCGAGCTGATAGCGCTTGTAGGAATTCACCGTGGGGGCGAACATCCACGACAGCTCCTGCGCCGTTGCCACCATGCCGGCGAGATAGCTGGCGAAGGTGTCGGAGAGATGGTGCGGGCCCTGTCCGGGTGCGGCCGGCTCGTCGGTGTCGGCACTCCACAGCGAGGTGTGGATGTGGCACGACGAGCCGACATCGGCCATCGAGTACTTCGCCATGAACGTGATCGCCCGTCCGCTGAGCGCAGCGATCTCCTTGGCCCCGTTCTTGTAGATCGCGAGGCGGTCGGCCATCTCCAGAGCCTCGGTGTAGCGGAGGTTGATCTCGTGCTGGGCAAAGCCTGCCTCGCCCTTCGAGCACTCGATCGGGACACCCGCCCCTTCCATGCCGTTGCGGATGGCCCGGATGATGTGCTCATCCTTGGTCGTCTGGAGGATGTGGTAGTCCTGGATCGTGTTCGAGTCCGGTGTGAGGTTGGCGTAGCCCTTCGCCGCAGCAGACTCGAAGCTCTCCTTGAACAGGAAGAACTCGAGCTCGGCACCCATCTTCACGGTGAACCCCATGGCCGCCGCCCGGGCGAGCTGGCGCTTGAGGATCTGGCGGGGCGACACCTCGATGGGGCCGTTGTCGTCGGCCAGATCGCAGATCACCAGAGCGGTCTTCTCCAACCACGGGATCAGCCGAAGCGTGGCGAAGTCGGGCACGCAGCGCATGTCGCCGTACCCCGCGTCCCAGTTGGCGAACCGGTAGTCGGGCAGCACGTTCATCTCGACGTCTGTCGCGATCAGGTAGTTGCACGCCTCGATGCCATGGAGCACGGTGTCGTCGAGGAAGAACCGGCCGGTCATGCGCTTGCCCTTCCACGATCCGGCGAGATCGGGGAACACCACGAGCACGGTGTCGATCGCGTTGCGTTCCACGCGCTCACGCAGTTCATGGATGGCGAGGGGCGGACGGATCGTGTGGCCAGGGCTGTCCATAGGAGAAGTTCTAGTCCCGCCCGGGAACGTCGCGCCGAACCGGTTCGCCTCGGCTATACACGATGCATGGAACTGGACTTCTGGATCGACCCCGTTTGACCTTGGTGTTGGCTGACGGCCAGGTGGGTCGTCGACGTCGCACCGCATCGCAAGCTCGTCATCCGCTGGCGGCCGATCAGCCTGTACTTCAAGAACAACGTGCAGCCTGACTCGCCCTGGCACGAGCGCAGCTTCCACAACCACCAGCTCCTGCGGGTGCTCGAGTCGGTCAGGGCCGAACATGGTGAGGACGCCGTGGCCAAGCTCTACTTCTCGTTCGGCGAGAGGATCCACGACAAGGGCGAGGGCTTGATCGATCCGGCGCCCTCACTCGAGGCCTGCGATCTCCCGGCCCACCACGCCGCGGCGATGACCGACGAGTCGTTCGATGCCTCGATCCGGTCATCGATGGACGAAGGACTCGCCCTGACCGGCGACAACGTCGGCACACCGATCCTCGGATTCGAGAATGACATCGGCAAGAAGGTCGGCTTCTTCGGCCCCGTCATCAGCCGACGGCTGAAGCACTACGACGCGCTCCAGATGTGGGACGGGATCATCGCCATGGCCGGAATCGACGCCTTTTGGGAACTCAAGCGCACGAGGACCGAAGCACCGAACTTCGCCCCGGTCGAGTAGCACCCGGGCCAGTCAAGGAGGTGTTGGGTTTGGGGGCGCTGGGGGCGGCCCCACACAAAAAAAAAATAAAAAACAAACCAACCCAAAACCCACAAAATTTGTAAATACCAAAACAAAA
>JANOJN010000207.1:0-12826 GCA_031418775.1 Acidimicrobiia bacterium | reverse complement strand
CACGCTGCGGGCCGAGCACCTCAGCGTGGGCGACTCGATCCGCGTCACCCGGTCGTCGGGGTCGGCCGCCCGATTCCAGGTGGTCGGCCAGGTCGTGCTCCCCGGGCTGACCCAGTACGGGGCATCGGATCAGGCGGCGCTCGGCGTCGGCGCGCTGTTCACCGAGGACGGTCTCGCCGGCGTCACCGGAGCCAAGCGGGGTTCCTTCAACTACACGGCGACCGCGACGCTCATCTCCCTGCGCTCAGGGACGACGCCGAAGGACCTCGACGCGATCCTCGCGAAGCGGATCGGCCGGAACGCGTTTGCCGTGTCGGCATCACGGGAACCGGCCGACGTGGCCAGCTACCGCAGGATCCGGGCCACACCACTCGTGCTGGCCGGCCTCCTCGGCCTGCTGGCGGCGACGACCGTCGGCCACGCGCTCGTCGTCGCCGTGCGGCGCCGCCGGATCGATCTCGCCGTCCTCCGCACCATGGGGTTCACCCCCGGTCAGGTCTCGCGCGCCGTCGGGTGGCAGGCCACGACCGTTGCCCTGATCGCCGCAATGGTGGGCATCCCGTT
The DNA here is from genome assembly GCA_031418775.1 of Acidimicrobiia bacterium. Taxonomy (GTDB): domain Bacteria; phylum Actinomycetota; class Acidimicrobiia; order Acidimicrobiales; family JANYDT01; genus JANLQX01. Next base: position 12,262 of record JANOJN010000207.1, on the reverse strand, counting down.
CGGCCTCCTTCTCGGACGGCTGGCGTGGTCGGCCGTGGCTCGCCAGCTCGGCGTGGTCGATACACCCGTCGTGCCCATGGCGGCCCTCATCGCGCTGCCGGCGGCGGTGCTCTTCGCCAACCTCGTGGCGCTCGCCCCCGGTCGTCGGGCGGCACGCCTCCGGCCCGTCCAGATCCTGCGAGCCGAGTGATGAACGGCGCACACCGGTACCTCGCCGCTCACCTTGTGCGCCGCCACTGGCGGGCCACGCTGGTGCTCGGCGTCGGCCTCGGCCTGGCCGCCGCCATCCCGGTCACGGCGTGGGGAGTGGCCCGCCGCACCGACCGGGCGTTCCCCGCTTTCCGCCAATCCTCCCTGCGCGGTCTGGCCGGTGTCCGGGTCCCCCTCTTCTGTCCGGGCGAGTCGTTCGACGGCTGCCAGGGGTACAACCCCGTCGCGGAGCAGCGGATCGTGTCGCAGTGGCCGGAGGTGAGCGCCACGATGCGGGACACGGCGGCGATCGCCTCGGTTTCGACCGCACTTGCACCCGGCCCGACTCGCACCATCGTCGAGGCGCAGTTCGACCCGCCGCTCATGGTTGATGGTCAGCTGCTGACCCAAGGCGGGCGCGCCCGACTCGTCGACGGGCGGCTGGCCGCCGTTGGGTCGGTCGACGAGGTGACCGCCAACGAATCCTTTCTCGCCAACCGGGGCGCGCAGGTGGGGGACACCATCAGGCTGGGTTTCTACCGTTCGGATGAGTACGACGTGGCCGGCGAAGGCGCTGTCGCTCCCTCGCGTGGCTTCCGGGACATGCGCATCGTCGGTGTCCTCAGGTCTCCGTACGATCTTCAGCCCAGAAGTCCGAACGGCGGCATCTTCACCGACTTCGGGCACCTGGTCGTCGGCCCCGGCGTGCTCGACGCCTTCGACGACGACGTGGCCGCCTACGGGATCGGGTTCGCCATCATTCCCAAGGACGACTCGGTCGATCTCGAGGCGCTCCTGAGACAGCGATTCCCGAAGCAGCCGGTACAGGTCTTCGCCATTGGAACGGACGAGCGGGACGGACTCGACGCCGTCGGACGGTCGGTGCACCTGCAGGCGAACAGCGCCCGGGCGGTGGCCCTGATCTCGGCCCTCGCCGCTCTGGTGTTCGGCGGCCAGTCGCTCGCCCGTCAGCTTCGACGCGAGCTGACTATGCGCGGCACACTCTCCGCCCTCGGGCTGGGAGCAACCGACCTGCGTCGCATCACCTGGTTGCGGGCGGCGCCCATCGCGGCCATTGCCTGCACGGTGTGCCCGCTCGCCGCGCTCCTGGCCTCGCCGATCGGCCCGATCGGCATCGCCCGCCAGGCCGAGCTGCACCTGGGCGTCCGTTTCGACTCGTTGACGCTGGGCCTCGGGTCGGTCGGCACCGCGTTGGCGTTCGCGGCGATGATCGCCATCGGCGGCAGAACGCCGACACCCCGCCAGGCGACTCCGCCGCGACGGACCCCTGGCGCGGCGTCGATGTCGGTGGCGGCGTTCGCCGGGCTCGCCTCCCTGCGACGCGCCGGGGCTCAGCGGCACACGGCGTCGATCGGTTGTGCGGCAGCCGCGGCCGCCGCCGTGGCCGCCACGGTCCTGGTCGGCTCGCTCGGGGCGCTCGTGGATCATCCGGCCCGCTACGGCTTCGCGTGGGACGCCCAGGTCGGGAACTTCGGGTCACGACAGCAGACCACCGACGGCATCGCTCGGCTCCGCCGCGTGCCCCACGTCACGAGCGCCGCAGGTTTCGTCGAGCAGGACGCGCTCGTCGAGGGCCGCTTCGCTCCGCTGTTGGCGTTCGACCAGGTCGACGGCTACCAACCGATCGCTCCGCTGGTCACGGCCGGACGACTGCCGTCGACGGCGAGTGAGGTGGCGCTCGGCCGGCCGTTGGCTGATGCGCTGCACAAGCGCATCGGCGATCCCGTTGAGGTGTCCATCGAGACGGCAAACGGGGTGTCCCGGCGACGTCTCACGCTCGTCGGCCATGTCGTGCTGACCAGCCTGTTCCCCGCGGTCGATCCGAAGAACAGTGTGCTCGTGCATCCGTCGCTGATCGGTGCGCGCGGCACGTTCGCCCAGAACGTTGCCGGGAGCCTCTACGTACGGCTCGATCCCGCGTTTCGAACCGAGACCGCCGCCGCGCTGAAGGCGTCCTTCCGGAACAGCTACGCCACGGCCGTCCCACCGCCCGACGTCCGCAACCTGCAGCGGGTGGCGGGTGCACCGTTGGTCCTCACGCTCGTCATCACGCTGCTGGCCGCGGCGTCGTTGGCGCACGCCCTGATGCTCATGGCCCGCGCCGCACGCCGCGACCTCACTGTGCTGCGGGCACTCGGCGGGAGCAGGCGCCAGGCCCGGGCCTCGCTGCTGTGGTTGGCCACCGCACTCGTCGGGCCCCCGCTGGTGCTGGGCGCGGCGGTCGGAGTGATCGGCGGCCGGATCGGTTGGCAGTCGATCGCCACCGGGCGCGCCCTGGACCAAGCGCCGGTGCTGGACATGGCGTGGATCGCTGCGGTGATCGTGGGCGGTCTCGTCATGGCCAACGCGGTGGCCTGGCTGCCGGCCCGCCGCAGCGTGAACGCATCGCCTGCCGCGGTCCTGAGGGCCGAGTGATGGGCTAGCGGTTCGACATCTCGGCCCAACGGGGAAACGCGGAACCCGCTGGCACTTATACCCTCGTGCGGGTCGTCGGCTTCGTCCGGACGTCCGACGATCTGCAGAACGACCCTGAGGCCGTCGCCTTCACCAACGCGGCGTGGTGGAAGGTGTACGGCCGTGATGATCTGGCCGGTTACGGCAAGCAATCCGCGGTCCGGCTCCGGGACCCAGGAACGGCCACGGAGTTCGAGGGGTCCGTCCAGAAGCTCTTCCCCGGGCGGGTGTTCCGGGTCCAGGAAGCGTTCTCTCCGACGGAGTCGTCGCGTCGGGTCATCGAACTGGAGTCGGGCGCGGCTTGGGCGGTGGCCGTCGCCGCGGCGCTCGCCGCGCTGGCGTTCTTCGTCCAGGCCATCAACCGGCAGTGCGGACGCGACCTCGCCGACAGAGCGACCATGACGGCGCTGGGCATGACCGGACGAGATGTCCTTGTCGCCGTTGCGCTGAAGTCCCTACCGGTTGCCGTCGGAGCTGGATTCATTTCGGCCGCGCTGGCCGTGCTGGCTTCGCCGGTCGGCCCGGTCGGCCCGGTTGGCCTGGCCCGGCGGATCGAGATCGCGCCCGGCGTGCAGGTCGACGCAGCAGTTGTCATCGGTGGCGCCGCCGCGGTGATCCTGCTGACGATTCTGGCTTCTCTCGCTGCGGCCGCGTTGCAGTTGCGCCGCATCGATCGCGAAGGGGCGCGGCCGTTGGTGAGGAGAGGGGTGCGCCTGCCGGTCAGTGCACGTGCCGGGCTCAGCTTCCTCCGCCGCCACGACCGCATGCGGAGCCCGGCCAGCGACTACGGCCGAATGGTCGCCAGGCCGTCGGACTCTTGAGCGGAGATGCAGATGCTGGCAAGTGTGCGTTCTTCGGCGTAGGGCCAGGGGCGTCCGCGATGAAGCGTGGCCCGTTCGTCCCAGACGAGCACGTCACCGAGGCACCACTGGTGGGTGTACACGTTGGCGTGCTCTGTGCAGAAGGCAATCAGTTCGTCGATGAGCGCCAGGCCTTCGTCATCTGGCCGACCTTCGATTCCACATGAATGTGAAGCGATGTACAGCGCGTCCTGCCCAGTGACTGGGTTCGTCCAGAGCGCCCGCCAAGTCTGGTCGGGCCAGACATGTTTCATTTGCTCCGCCAACACTGGCGAGATCTTCGATCGCGAATGGGAAAGTCGATGTCGGATTACTGCAGTTCGTGCTCGGTCTTTCAGTGAGTCGGGCATGTTGGCCCATGCGACTCGGGATGATACGAGTTCGGTTTCCCCGCCGCTCGAACTCAACACCCGCGCCGCCAGAATGTTGGCGAGTGCGGGAACAGGAAGGAAGGTGCTGTCGGTATGCCACAACATGTTGCCCATCAGGTTGAGCGTGAGTACGTCGTCGACTGGGGCAACCGTGTTGTCAGCGCGCATATTGCTCACGTTGTCCATCATCGGCTTCGGGCCGTTGCGTCCCATCGAACGATCCTCTATGGGGCCCCAGAGCGCACCGAAGGTGAGATGGGCATCGTCGTCGAGGTGTTGATTGCGAAACAGCAGGAGCGAGTGCTCTTCAAACGCTGCGCGCAGTGCTGGGTATCCGTGCTCGGCGGTGACCGCTCGGAGATCGACGCCATGGACCTCTACCCCGAAGTGGGGATGCAACTGTGTCATCACATCGGTGCGCACGGGAGAAACAGTACCTGTCGGGTGGTCAGCTCCACCGTGTCCGCGTAGCGAGACCGCTACCTTGCGGTTCCCGAACGACTCGCTTCGATGCTCGGAGTGTCGGAAATGAGTCGTTGCGTGTACTCCTGCTGGGGTGATCCGATCACCGCTTCGGTCGGCCCCAGTTCGACGATCGATCCCGCGTTCATCACCGCGACAGTGTCGGCGATCGACCGCACCAACGGCAGGTTGTGCGTCACGAACAGCAACGACAGCCCAAGTTCTTTGCGGAGCGAACCGAGCAGCTCGACGATGGCTGCCTGGACGAGCACGTCGAGAGCCGAGGTGATCTCGTCGCAGACCAGGACGTCGGGAACGCAAACAAGCGCTCGCGCGATCGCCACGCGCTGGCGTTCACCACCCGACAACTGGTTCGGGTACTGGTGGGCGTAAGACGCGGTCAACGAGACGAGTTCGAGCATGCGGTTGACTTCGCGTTCGCCGTCAGCACGGTTGACGCCCATCAGCAGGAGCGGTCGTAGGACGGATTCGCCGATTGAACGTCGCGGGTTCAGCGAGGAATACGGATTTTGAAAGACGTACTGCATCTTCATCCGCTGTCGGTTGGTCCGCTTGCGTGCATTGGTCGCGAGGGAATCGTTGTCGAGGAAGATGTCTCCGGTCCACTCATGGTGCAGGCCGCCGATAGCGCGGGCGAGCGTCGTCTTTCCCGATCCGGATTCGCCCACGAGAGCGACGCACTCGCCCTGATGGACATCGAAGGTGACACCGTGCACAACGGTGTTGCCCTGATATCCGGCGTTGACGTTCTCGAGGCGAAGGACTGGAGGGCCGCCGCGACTCGGCGATGGGGTCTTGGCCGGCTCCTCGGCGAGCTGAACAATCTCGGCGGCGCGGAAGCAGCGGACGCGATGGTTCTCACCGACGGTCGTGACAGGCGGGAAGGCCGAACGGCAGGCTTCGTTGGCGAGCTCACATCGGAGCGCAAATGCGCAGCCCTGCGGCCGCCTACCGGGAGCCGGCGCGCGGCCACTCAGACCGCGGATGGCCTGCTCGCCGCCTATGTCGGGAGCTGCGGCAACCAGATGGCGCGTGTACGGATGCACCGGGCGGGAGAAGATCTGTCGCGTCGGTCCATGCTCAACCACCCGTCCCGCATACATCACCGCGACTTCGTCGGCAAGGTCGGCGACGACCGCAAGATCGTGGGTGATGTACAGCGCAGCGACGTTGTGCATCGCCGCGAGCGAACGAATGGTCTGGAGCACGTGCGCCTGCGTCGAGACATCGAGGCCGGTCGTCGGCTCGTCGAGCACGATCACCGACGGGCGACACGCGAACGACATCGCAAGAGCAACCCGTTGCTGTTGCCCACCCGACAGTTGGTGCGGGTAACGGGCGAGAAACTCGTCGTCGCTCGGCAGCAACACCTCGCCCATCATCTCCGTAATGCGGGCGGTACGTGCCGCGTCGGAGCCGCCGAAGTTGTGGACTTCGAGCACCTCCCGGAGCTGCGAGCGGATTCGAATTGCCGGGTTCAGCGACGACGAGGGGTCCTGTGGCACGTAGGCCACGTGTCCTCCGCGGACCGCCCGGATCTCCTCGGCATTCAACGACAGAACATCGATGCCGTCGCAGGTGATCTGTCCGCCGGCGATACGAACACCGCGACGTGCGTGGGCGAGCACCGCGAGGCCGACGGTCGTCTTCCCCGAACCTGACTCTCCGACAAGGCCGAGAATCTGGCCGCCGGGAACGGTCAGGTGGACCTCGTCGACAATGTCGTGCCCGCTGATCTCGACTTCCAGCCGCAGTCCGTTGATGACCAGGCCGCCCGTCGCGGCGGGTACTGAAGCCTTCTCGACGATCTCGGCACTCATACTTCGGCCTTTCCGCGGTCGATGCCGGCAACGGTTCTTCCGATACCGTCGGCGAAGAATCCCGTGCCGATGGTGAGCAGCGCGATGGCGAACACCGGTAACAGCACACCCCAGGGCTGGAATGTAAGCGCGCTTCGATTCTGCTGGATCATCACACCCCAGCTCGCTGCACTGAGGTCAGGCGTGAACCCGAGGAAGCCCAGCGAGGCGATAAGACCGATCGAGTAGGTGAGGCGCAGATTGGCCTCAACGAGAAGCGACGCACTCACGTTGGGCAGGATTTCGGAGAACAGCACGCGTAGACGCGACTCGCCGAGTGCGTCGGCGGCGGCGACGAAGTCTCGCTCGGTCACTTGCAACGCCGCACCTCGGACGACGCGAGCGACGCGGGGCATGGTCGTGAAGCCGACCGTGAGGATGACCACGAGCGCCGAAGGGCTGAACATCGCGATCACGACGAGCGAGAGCAGCAGTTGCGGGAAGGACAACAGCACGTCGAGGGAACGCATGAGAGTCTCGTCGAACCTGCCGCGTCGGTACGCGGCAAGCATGCCGAGGAAGCTGCCCAACCCGACGCCCAACAACGTCGCGAAGAACGCCTGGATCAGGATCGGCCGACCGCCGTAGAGGAACCGACTCCAGACGTCGGAGCCGAAGTAGTCGCTACCGAACAGTGTGCCAGGAACGTTGCGCACGTTGGGAAGACCGTCGCCAACGACTTCAACCTGACTGAACGGAGCGAAGTAGCGACCGAACACGGCGAGCAACATCAGCAAGACCATGATCGTGAGCCCTATCTGGGTGCGCCGCAACCGCAACGCCTGGCGCAGCACGGACGCCGGCCGCTTCACGGGCTGGCTTAGGGCAGAGGAGGTGAGGGCTTCGACCGTGCTCATGTGAGCCTGGTGCGCAGACGGGGCGTGGCCAGCACCGTACCGATGTCGGCCAGCAGATTGGTGACGATGTAGACCGCGGCGATCGAGAGCGCGAGAAACTGCACCACCGGGAGGTCGCGGGCGCGCACGGCGTCGTTGAGAGCGCTCCCGATCCCCGGGTAGTTGAACAGCCACTCGACCACGATCACCCCTCCGGCCAAGTATGCGAGGTTGAGGGCGATCACCTGGAAGATCGGGCCGATTGCATTCGGCAGTGCGTGGCGCCACAACACGGTGCGCTCCGGCATGCCCTTCAAGCGGGCCATCTCGACGTAGTCGCTTTCCAACACCTCGACCACAGCTGCTCTCGTGACCCGAGCAACATAGGGGAGCACCGAGATCGAGAGTGTCACCACCGGAAGGATGATTCCCTTCATGTTGCCCCATGGCGGTTGATCGGGTGAAAGGTAGAACGTGGCGGGCAGCAGCTTGGTCACCACGGTGGCAAAGACGATCACCAGGAACGTGCCGACGATGAACTCGGGCAGCGCAGCGACAGCGAGCAGGATGAACGACGACCAAGAATCAAATCGCCTGTCGCGGTGCAGTGCGGCGTACGACCCGACGGCGAGCGATAGCGGTATTGACACAAGGCCCGCGCACAGCAGCAGGAACAACGAGGAGCTGACCCGTGGCGAGAGGGCCTCCCACACCGAAGCCCTTGTGGTGAACGACTTGCCGAGGTCGCCGGTGACGACACCACCGATCCAACTCGTGTACTGGGTGATGATCGGTCTGTCCAGACCGAAGTCCGAGCGAAGCTCCTTCAGCGCCTCAGGCGTGGCCTCACGACCGAGCACGATCGACGCAGTGTCGCCGCGCATTGCTTTCGTGAGTACGAAGATGAGCACGGAGACGACAAACAACGTGGCGACCCCGAGCAGGAGTCGGCGGACGACGAACTTCACCAGCGGGAGTCTCACCAGACGAGGCTTTCGATCAAGGCGTTCAGACGAGTGGACGCAGGAACACAGCAGACGCGAGCGTGGGCAGCTGACCGTTTCCGGTCAACTGCCCACCTCACAAGACAGGACCCCGGTTTAGAACGTGAACTCCTGGAACCCTCGACCGTAGAAGTCCATGTTCAACGACGAAGCACGGCCCTTGACGACACCCTTGAGCTTCGACACGTAGCCATCGGCGAATGCGTTGAAGGCCGGAATGATGAACCCGCCCTCTTCGTAGTCGATCTTCTGGAGCTGCTTGATCAGGGCGGTGCGCTTGGCGAGATCGGGTTCACCTGACGCCTGCACGTAGAGGTCGTTGTACGTCTTGTTGGTCTTCTCGAGGTTCGTCTCACCATAGCCAGCCGCAGTGCCGATCTGCTGTAGGTAGCTACGCGGTGACCAGAACGACGTGAAGATTCCCACCTTGGCGTAGGTGGTGTCCCAGTAGGTGGCATCCATTGCCTTTGCGTTCACCTTCACGACACCGTCGGTCTTCTTGGCATGCTCGGCGAAGGCCTGAACCAACGGGATAAGTCCGCCGGTGTCGTCCGGAGCGGCAAGGTCGAACTCGAGCGGCTTCTCCTTGGTGAAGCCGGCTGCGTTGAGCAGGGCAACGGCTTTGGCGATGTCCTGGGTGCGCTGCGGGTATTTGTTCGAGTTGTACAGCGGGTCGACCCGGCCGAACAGGTCGTTGGCGATTTCGCCGTGTCCGCCCAATGCCCGGGCGAGGATCTCCTGGCGGTCAATGATGAGCCGGAGAGCTTGACGCACACGGACGTCGTCGAAGGGCTTGACGTCGGTCTGCATGGTGATGCACAGCCAGCCGCCGCCGTTCACCTCATTGATCGTCAATGCCGGATTGGATTGGATCTGCGGAATCGACGTGAGCGGAATGTCGACGGCCGCATCGATCTGGCCCGACAGAAGTGCGTTGACCAACGCTGCTTTGTCGCCGAAATCCTGGATGATGACGGTGTCGAAAACGGGCTTACCCTTGCGCCAGTAGTACGGGTTGCGAACATGGGTGCTCTCGCGGCCCGGCGTGAAGCTCTTGAGCTTGTACGGGCCTGTGCCTATCTGGGGCCCTTCCCGGGTGTAGCCGACCGGCACGACAGTGTTGACATAGGCGGCAAGCGTGCCCTCGAAGCCGATGGTGGGCTTCTTCAAGGTGAACTCGACCGTCAGCGCATCGATCTTCTTGATCATTGCCGGGTCGAAGAACTCGGTAGCGGCTTTGAACGTCGGCAATGCCAGCTTGGGATCGAGGAGACGCTGCCATGAGTAGACGACGTCGTCTGCGGTGACCGGCTTGCCGTTCGAGAACTTGAGGCCCTTACGAAGCTTCACGACCGCGTTGGTGGTGCTCAGCACCTTCACGCTCTCGGCCAGGCCATATTCGAGTTGCGGGGCGAAGTTGCCGTCGAAGGTCATCAATGACTCCCAGCCAGTCACCAATCGCGCCTGGTCGGCCTTGGCGACGATGGCCTGACCGTCGATGATGTCGTTGGTCGAACCGACGACGCCGATGCGGAGTGTGCCGCCCTTCTTCGCCTTCTTCGTCGCGGCACCCACTGAGGTAAGCGGAAGTCCGGCGATGAGTCCGGTCGAGATCGAGACGAGGCCGACGCCTTTGATGAATTGTCGGCGACTGATGCCCGACGTTTCGCTCTCGACAGTGTCGTTGCTTTCCATGTGTTCCCCTTGTGTGGAAGGCGGTCCTCTGGACCCCGGTCGGGCTGACAATACACAAGGACTCTCCAGGTCGCTCGGTCGGCCTCGCTAGAGGAACGGACCTGACCGTGCGTTGGATGCCACGGTCACGCGCTGTACCTCTCGCTCATGGTGGGGGAAGAAGTCGCCCACGGCGAAATGTTGGGTGGCCCAGTTGTCCCAGATGACAACTGTTCCAGGGGACCAACGCATCCGAACCTGGAAGCGAGGGTTTCGAACGGCGGCAAAGAGATCAGCAAGAACTGACGCGGATCGTTTCGGGTCGAGGTTGAGAATCCGGGTCGTGAAGGACTCGTTCACGTACACAACGTTGCGGCCCGAACCGGGGTGCCTTTTGAACAGTCGATGGACCGCCCGGGTCTGGTCTGCCCTGGTGTTCGTCGCCGCCGTGAGAGCGTCGGCGCGGTCGTTCTGGCCGAAACCGGCGACGAATCGAAATCCCTGCGCGAGGGTGTGCTCGGCCTCGGCGTCGCGTAGTTCTTCGATCAGCGCACCGGGCAGCGAGTCGTACACAGCCCGGAGGTCGGCCCACAACGTGTCACCTCCGACCGGAGGGAGCACGGCGTCACGCAAGACGGAAACGAAAGGGGGATTCACCTGGCAGGAAAGATCGCTGTGCCAGACCTCGTTCTCCGGTGGATGCGCGGGATCGGTCCGGATTCGCGTGATCGGGAAACCCTCCACGTGGGGATACATCGGATGGAGCTCGGTGAGCGGACCAAACGATTCGGCCAGCGCCACGTGCGCCTCGTGGGTGAGTTCTTGGTTTCTGAACACGAGGACTCCTCGATCTAACAGCAACCGGTACAGGTCCTCCAATGCGGACGCGTCGAGTCGGTTCAGATCGAGGCCGGTGACCTCAGACCCGATGGAACACGTGATCGGGACACTGTCGGCCATGGTGGGATGGTACGGGAGATTCCGGCAGCGCAGCCCACTCGACGTAGGAACGGCTCAGGGGTTGGTCTCGGATTGGCGAGAAAGCACCCGAAGTCTCGAATAGAGGTCGTCTTGGTCGATGTAGCAGCCGCGTAGGTGTCGTCGGCCGCCACCGGGTTCGAACGCATCTCGGCCGTGGAGAATCCGACGATTGTCGAAGCCCACGAGATCGCCGGGCGAGAACGGCGTGCTGATCTGGAACCTTGGGTCATGCGCGACGAGAGAGAACACCCGCATCGCTTCGTAGGCGCGCGGAATGTCGTCGACGGCCATGTCGGGAAACCCTCGGACCGGATAGAACGCGCGCAGAGTGAGTGGGTAGCCGTCGTCAACATGGTCGACGATCAGACCGCTCCAGCGGTGGTCCTCGGTTGGAGATCGGTTGAAGAAGACCCACCGAAGCGTGGTGAGTGCCTCGTAGTGTTCGCGGTGGTTGGTGCGGAGTTCTTCGACCACGGCGCGACCGTCGGTCATTCGGGAAGAGCCGCCCGGCACGCTGTTGTGCAAACAGTGCAGGAACTGGAAGCCGGGAGGGGTCTCTCGAGTGGGCAGGTCGGTGTGTTGGCCAAGGTTCAGACCGGTGTTTGCCGTGGAGTTGGGATCGATATCGGCCTTCACGTCGAACACTTCGCCGAAGTTCGACGAACGGATCGGTCCGATCCGTCCACTGAGCACGCGGAGGTAGTCCTCTTCGGGTGGCGTGTTCACCAGGCGGGCGAGACCCCACGTTGCCAGCTGCGATAGCCAGTCGTGAAGCACGGCGTCGTCGGTGAGGATGTCGGTGCCATCGACGGTCGGCGGAACGTCGAAGGTCGTCGCCGTCCAGGTCTTGGCGACGGGGAGAAACGACCGGGGCTGATGACGACCCTCGGCCACGTGGTGCAACCATCCCGGATGGGCCGTGGTCGTCAGCGACGAACCGTTGATCAACCAATCCATGGCGAGTTCACCGTCGGGTCCGATCGACACCGAACGGAGCGCGAAGGGGTCGGGAAGGTCAGCCGGGTCGATCATCGCCTCGCGGGTCTTCGGTTCGATACCGAGACCGAGCGTGTTCTCGGCGAGCCACAGGGCATAACAGCGCAGCGACGCACCGTCGGTCCAACCGACGGTGACGAAGGCGTCGGCACCGAGTTCTGCGCGAGCGAGCGGCTTCCAGGCGTAGCGGTAGAAGTCAGGCGTCATCGGCTCCACGGCTGATCCGTTCACCCTGCCGTGAGGATCTCGTGCAGGGCATTGAGGAGCGCCGTTGCTCGACCGTCATTCGGCTCGGGACGGAGCACATTGGTGGAAAAGGAGAAACCGGTCCGCAGGCCCGGCCAGGCTCCGTGTGACGATCCGCCCGCGCCAGTGTGTCCGAATGCGTCGTCCGGTCTACCCAGGCAGCTCGGGTTGGGATTGAGCTCGAAGCCCGTTGGGCCAAACCGCAATGCGCGGCCGCTGAGAGGGTCATCACCGACGGACTCGGTCGTCGTGCCGACTCGCAACGTTTCCGCCGTGAGCAGGCCGCCG